>JAWLGW010000278.1:0-7525 GCA_041690735.1 Planctomycetota bacterium | reverse complement strand
GGATCGAACTCCGCGGCCCGTCGCTCGATGTCCCGCTCGAGCTCAGACACGAGGCGTGACCGCCGAGCGAGCCCGGGTTCGCCCAAGGGGGGGGGCCGAGGGGCGCCGCGGGCCGCCGTCCTGGACCGAGCCAGAGGGGCGAGCCGAGCGCTGCCCGCGGTTCACGTCGCCAGGCGTCATTGCGCTCCTCCTGCAGGCGTCGCCTCGTCCGCGGGCAACGACGCGGCGAGCGCGCGGAGCGCGTCCACGAGCGCGTAGACCTCGCTCGAGGCGCGCTCGTGGAGCAGGCCGCGTGGGTAGAGGCTCCGACACCACTCGTGGTCGACCTGGCCCTCGCGCCGCCGGGGCGAGAGCGCGAACAGCTCGACTCGATCGGGTCGATAGTCCGGCGAGAGGGCGTTCTCGATGGTCGAGATGATGGCGCCGCGCCAGGCGTCGCGCTGGGCCTCGAGCTCCGCCGCGCGCGCCCGGCCGACGAACACGACCAGGCTGAACACGAACGGCCGGGCCGGGTCGGACGTGGCCACCGGAACCACGGAGGCGCCCTCGAACCCGAGGTCCTCGATGCAGAGCAGGACCTCGCTCGCGGGGTAGACGCGGCCATCGCGGGTGGGGTGCGCCACGCCCACGTAGAACCACTCCTGCTCTTGGCGACGCAGTATGTGGGAGCCAGGCCAGGGCTCACCGCTCGCGAGCGAGCGCGGGAGGAACGTCCCCAGGGTCTGTCCCTCGCCGCTCTCGACCGCCCCGGCCGCCCCGTGGGCGCCGATCGGGGCCAGCGCCCAAGGGGCTCCGGCCGCGGGCTGGACGAGATGGCTCATGCCCCCGTGCGTGGGGAGGCGCCGCGCCGAAAAGAGCAGCGCCCCGCCCGCGGACGAGTCGACGAGCAAGTTGCTCGTGGGCACGCTCTTCAGCCCGGCCGCGGTGCTGAAGCGATGCCAGCGCTGGTAGTCGCTCTCCTCGTTCACTCCTCGCCACCACTGCTCCCAGGACTTGCCGACCTCGAGCTGTGCCTCGAGGAGCTGGTCACGGAGGCGAGGGGACACGCCGACCGTGTTCAGCTGGAGCGCAGCGAAGGCCCCCGGGTCCTGAGCGATGGCCTCCAGCTCGAGGTGCACGTAGGTCCCGCCCACCAGCAAGGTCGCCAGGAGCAGGCTCGGTTGATACTGGAGGAGGTCCACTCCCGGGGCGGCGAACGTGCTTCCGGGGAGCAGCCCGTGCGCGAGGAGACCGTCTCGAAGGGCGAAGCAGTAGGCGTCGTCGATCGCGAGCTCCACCGGCACGTGAGGGTTCGCCGCGAGCGGGGAGAACAGCCTCGCGAACAGCGCGCCGCTCGGCAGCACGCACGACTCTTGCCTGGGGGCGCAGGGCGGGAGGTCGGCGGGGATGACCTGCGCGCGCGCCTCGCCCAGGGAGGCGGCGGCGAGCGGGGTGGTGACGATGTGCTCGGGCGCCAGCGCTGCCAGGCGGAGGGCAAGGAAACGCGCGCCGGCGGGAGGCAGGAGCGAGAGCACGCACCCGAGGCGGATCGCGGCCAGGATCGCGATCACCCACTCGGGTCCCACGGGGAGGATGACGCACACGGTCTGGCCTTCGACGACGCCGTATTCGGTCCACTCGGCCGCGCGACGGGCAGAGAGCTCGTTGAGGTCGGCGTAGGAGAACTCCTGCCAGCCCTCGTGGCGGTCCTGCCAGCGGAACGCGGCTCGCTGGATCCGTCCCTGGCGGCCGAGGAGGTCGTGGCAGAGGTCGTAGCGCCCGAGGATCGAGCTCTTGGGCCGCCTGACGAGCGCCGAGGCCGGCCCAGCGGCGAGGCCGCGCATGAAGGACGGCGCGTCACGCCAGCTCGCTTCGAGCCACGCTGGCAGCCGGCAGGAGGCGTGGCCTTCCACGGTCAGGCTCTGGAGGAGGTCCGACGGTCCGGGAATGGGAGTCCTCGGCTTCGAACGGGTGGGGGCGAGCGGCGGGCTGAGAGTATACCCAGCCACGGGAGCCCCGGCCGGCGGTGTCAAGAATCTGCAGGCCACACGCGGGCCACGATCCCCAGTGCACCCAGGACCAGCGCCACGGGGAGCCCCATGCCGAGGGGGAGCGCGCCGTAGAGCTGCTGGTCAGGGAAGGCGACGAGGAGCGCGCTCCCGAGCCCCGTGCTCCCCACGAAGAGGCACGCGCCGGAGAAGACGAGGCCGAGGGACGCGCGCGAGCTCGAGCTCGCCACAGCCTCGGCGACCGCAGCGGCCGGCTGAGCGGGGGGCGCGGGGGCGATCGCAGCCACCGGGGCTTGGGCGGCGAGGGCCTGAGGCGTGGGCAGGGGGGCCGGGAGCGCCTCCGCGGGGGGCGATCGCACGGGGCTGGCCGGCGGGGGGACGTCCGCCGCCTCGCCCGGAACGGGCTCCTCGTCCCGAGCGGGCACCGCCGCCGGAAGGCGGCGGAGGCGGGGGGGGGGCGCCATCTCCATGGTCACCCCACCCAGATCGAGCACCTCCTCCTCTTCGTCAGCGACGCGCGGACTGGCCGCGGGCCCGGTGAGCGACGGAATGGCTGAGGCTGGCGGAGGCGCGGGCGTGCGCGGGAGGGGGAGTGGCGACGCGGGTGCGGGCGGGGGCGCAAGCGGAGCCGCGGGCGAGCGCGCGAGGGGAGGCGCAGGCGCGGGTGCGGGCGGCGCGGGCGTGCGCCCGAGCGGAGGCGCAGGCGCGGGCGCGGGCGTGCGCGCGAGCGGAGGCGCAGGCGCGGGCGCGGGCGTGCGCGCGAGCGGAGGCGCAGGCGCGGGTGCGGGCGTGCGCGGGCGCGCGGGCTCCCCTGCCTCCGCCCCGGCCGAGGGAGGGACGGCGCTGTCGGGCGAGGCGGCGAGCGACTCGTCCGCGGCGAGGAGCGCGCTGCGCATGTCCGCGGCTGAGGCGTAGCGCTCCGCCCGATCCTTGGCCATCGCCTTGTCGACGACCCGCTCCAAGGCAGGGGGAACGGGCACGATCTCGGAGAGCGGAGCGGCGGAGTGCTTGGTGATCTTGAGGATCATCCTCCTCTCGTCGTCGTCGTCGAAGGGCAGCTTCCCGCTCAAGAGCTCATAGAGGGTGACGCCGGCCGAGTAGACGTCGGCGCGCGGGTCCAGGGTCTTGCCAAACAGCTGCTCGCGCGACATGTAGTGCATCGTCCCGAGGGTCAGCCCCTGCGTCGTCAGGAGGGGGGACTCGCTGCTCGCGGTGATCTTGGAGAGGCCGAAGTCCAGGATCTTCACCGAGCCCGAAGGATCGAGGAGGAGGTTCGAGGGCTTGATGTCGCGGTGGATGATTCCTCTCTGGTGGGCGTACTCCAGTCCATCGAGGACTTGGGCGAGCCAGGTCGTGGCCTCCTTGGCGGGGATCGGTCCGTCGCGCTCGAGCACCTCCGCGAGCGTCTCTCCCTCGGAGTAGTCGGTGACGACGAAGCAGCCCGCGGGGAGGTCGTAGAAGTTGTGGAGCCGAGTGATCGCGGGATGGTTCAGTTGCGCGAGGACGCGCGCCTCGCGCTCGAAGCGCTCGCGCATCCCGGGCGTATCGAGCAAGTGGGGCTCGAGGGCCTTGATCGTGACCTTCTGGCCGAGCACGCGATGCTCCCCCAGATAGACGCTGGCCATGACCTGCTGACCAAGGGGCGCGTGCACCACGTAGTCACCGACCTGCTCTCCCAGCATTCCGTTCCTCTCTTCGCGAGCGTCAGTATCGTCGCCCGATTCCAGAACGCCAACTTGCCGTGCCGACGATCGAGCGCGCTCGTCGAGCTCCACGGCCTGCCCCGGCAGCGCCCAGGAGCGGCAGACCTGGGGGCGGCTGGTGCGCGCAGCGTCGTCACCCACGTGGGCGTCAACAACCTGCTGGTCGCCTTCCCCTACCCCGAAGAGCGCTCCGGCGGAGGTGCGGGCTGCCCCGTCTGGACTGGGACACACGGTGGAGTCCGCAGTTACGCCCGCACCTCCTTGTCGCGCCACCTCGCAGGGGTGCTCGATCCGGGAGGGTCCAACGGCCACGCCTCGCCAAAGCCGCACCCGCGCGAGGTGCTCCGCAACGTCCGGATTACCGCCCGCTGCCCGGCGCCAGGCCGTCCGCCACGCTGCGGGCGACCGGTCGCGCCGACTGCTTCTTCGCCTCCACCCGCCGCGTCGCCAGCGACGCGTCCGAGAGCAGCAGCCAGCTCCCGCCGGCCAGGGCCACGGCGAGCAGCGCCGGCCGCCCCAGCGCGGACGGCGAGAGCGGCACCCGGGGCCGCTCCTCGCTCGCGCTCCGCGGGCCGCGCTCCAGCCAGGCCAGCAGCTGCTCGCGCCGCAGGCTCACCGCCACCCCCGCCCCGACCGAAGCGAAGGCCGCCACCAGACCGAGCGCTCCCCAGCCGCGCGACGTGCTCGGCGCCGCCAGCAGCGCGCCCTGCAGCAGCACGAACAGGCTGGGCAGCGCGTAGCCGCGCAGGCGCGTCGCGCCCGCCAGGACCAGCAAGGCCGCGCTGGCGCCGATCCCCAGCCCCTGGGCCGCGGCCCGCCCCGACGCCTCGCCGTGGTAGATCGCCACCGCGAAGGCGGGCACGTAGCAGAACATGGCGCCCAGCGCCCGCGCGGGCGCCCCCGCCTCGGCCCGCCCGTGCTGACGGTGCGTGGCGACCAACAGCCCCGCCCCCACGACCTGACAGGCCAGCACGAGGTCGATCGCCCGGGCCTGGGCGCCCGAGGGGTGGAGCGCGATCACCAGCCCGGCCGCCACGAGGAGCGGCGCGCCGATCAGGGCCGGGTGCGCCTGACGCCACACCGCATAGCCGAACAGGGCCAGCGCCAGCGCCAGCTCGAGCGAGGTGCCCAGGGTCGTGCCGCCCAGCGAGAGGTGGAGCGCCACCACCCCGCCGGCCAGGAAGTGGAGCGAGCGCGTCCGCAAGAACCAGCCGGCGTGCACGGCGCTGGCGGCGACCACCCCCAGCTGCAGGTCGGAGTATCCGGCCCAGCTCCCGTCGGGCAGGCTCCACACCGCCGCGCCGATCACCGGCAGCACGAACGGCGTCACCAGGTCGCGGTGGCGCGGCCAGCCCAGGCGCGGCAGCACGGCGCCGGCCGCGATCAGCGTCAGGCCGATCACGTGGTCTAGCGAGCCGCTGTAGGTCCAGGTGGTGGCGCAGGCGTGCACCAGGGCCGCCCCCAGGGCGAGCGGCGACAGCCGGCGCAGGGCGTCCCGACTCCCTTCGGGGCCCGCCAGGGCGCCGAAGGTCAGGACCAGGCCCGCGACGAGCAGCCCGCTGAGGCGACCGACGGTGGCCGCGTCGCCCCCGATCGCCAGGGCGGCGCCCAGGAGCGGTGTGAAGGCCACGATCACCGGCCCGCCCAGCAGCGCCGCCCAGGCCGCGCGGTCGAAGCGCACGCCGACCATGGCGGCCAGCAGGCGCGCCTCGACCAGCGCCAGCGCGGCGGCGAGGGTGGCGACGCCCACGGCGGCCTGCGGCCCCGACTGCGTGAGCAGCGTGACCGCGAAGCTGGAGGAGGTGAAGGTGACGTCGAGCAGGAAGGGCGACACCACCAGCGCCAGGTTGCGCACGTCGCGGCTCAGGTCGCCGCGCCGCCACAGGAGCGCCGCCGCGCCGATCAGCGTCAGCTGATACAGCTGGATCGCGCCGAACAGCTGCAGCAGCAAGGGAGCGCTCCGCCCGCCGTCTGCCTGGGGCGGGTGGACCAGCCAGGCGCCGCCGAGCACCAGCGCGGCGCTGAACAAGAACATGGGGTTGAAGATCACGAAGTTCCGCAGCAGGAACTTGCTCAGCGTCGAGCGCTCACCCGCGACGTCCGTCATGGGCACCTCCCTTCGGGCCGGCCGCGCCCTGCGCAACCGAGGTGCCACCGCGCCTCCTGCACGTCCGCGGCGAACGGCCACGAGTTTGCGCCGCCGCTGCGCCCACCCCCGGAGGACTCGCCATGTCGATCGAAATGCTCGTCGAGAGCCTCGGCCTCGGCGCCGTCGCCCTGCTCTCCTGGTACGACGCCGCCGCGCAGAGCGCGCCCCGCCGCCTGCAGCCCCCGCGCGCGCGGCCGCAGGCCTCGCTGGCGCGACGCTGCCCCTACTGCCACGGCTGCTTCGCCGACGACGCCCCCGATCGCCTGCGCGTGCGCTGCGTCGCCTGCTCGACCCCCCACCACGCCGACTGCTGGGCCGACCACGCCAAGAGCTGCAGCGTGCACGGCTGCAGCTGCCGCGCGTTCCGCGCCGCCCGCCTCCCCCTCGACCCGCCCGAGGCCGAGGGCGACGCCGCCCCAGACGCGGGGCCGAGCCCCCGGAGGCAGCGGGTGAGGACCGCTCCGCCCCAGCCCCCCCAGGTGACGGGTGGGTAACCCGTTACCCACCCGGGGAGCGGGCTCAGCGCCCCAGGCGGCCCGCCTGGTAGTCGGCGAAGGCCTGCTCCAGCTCCTGGCGCGTGTTCATGACGAAGGGGCCGTAGCGGGCGATCGGCTCGCCGAGCGGCGCGCCCGCGATCAGCAGCGCCCGCAGCCCGTGGCCTCCGCCGCGGAGGTCCACCGCCCCGCCCGGCCCGAGCACCGCCAGCGCAGACGCGGCGAGCGGCTGGCCCGCCACCTCGCCCTCGCCCTCGAAGGCGTAGATCAGGGCGGTGTGATCGGCGGGCACCAGCTCACGCAGCGCCTCGCCGGGCGCGAGGAGCAGGTCGAGGAGCAGCGGACGCGTCACCACGTCACGCACCGGTCCCTCTGCCCCGTGCGCGACGCCGGCCAGCACCCGCGCGCGGCCACCGCCGGGCAGCGGCACCTCGGGGACCGCCTCGGGGCCGAGGTCCTGGTAGCGCGGCGGCATCATCTTGTGGCTCGCCGGCAGGTTGACCCACAGCTGAAAGCCCCACAGCAGGCCCCGCTCCTGCCGCGGCATCTCGGAGTGCACGATCCCCCGGCCGGCGGTCATCCATTGCACGCCGCCGGCCCGGATCACCCCTCGGTTGCCCACGCTGTCGGCGTGCTCCATGGAGCCCGCCAGCACGTAGGTCACGGTCTCGAACCCCCGGTGGGGGTGGTCGGGGAACCCCGCCAGGTAGTCGCTCGGGTCGTCGGAGCGGAACTCGTCGAGGAGCAAGAACGGGTCGAGCTGCGGCAGGTCGGGGCCCCCCAGGCTGCGGCGCAGCCGCACCCCCGCCCCGTCGCTCGCTGCCCGCGGCGTCACGACCCCGACCACCGCCCGCGAGGTCACCGCCGACCCGCTCATCGCTCGCCTCCTCGCCCCTCGCTCGACGCTACCACCGCCGCGCCGAATGGACCTCCGCCCGGCCCAGGCCGCGGGTACAGTCGACTCCGCCGGGGCGGCTGGCTCCGGGGAGGAGGCCTCAGGACGGCATGCTGGACGTGATCCCTCCCAGCGCGCTCCTGCTCCTCAACGTCTCGATCGCCGCGGCCCTGGCGCGACGCCTGCCGAGCCCGCCGCGGGAGCGCGCCCTGGCGCTCGCCTGCGCCATGGCCCCCGCGCTGTACGGCCTGGGCGCCCTCCTGTACCTGCTGCTCGCCACGTGGCCACCCGGGCTG
>JAWLGW010000277.1:5577-7555 GCA_041690735.1 Planctomycetota bacterium | reverse complement strand
GCGCGGCCCGCGCGCCGGAGCCTCCTCGGCTCCGGCGCGTCTTCGTGTACGGGGCGCTACAGCCGCCCGTGATAGGCGCGCAGGGCCGCCAGGCGCTCTGCGATCAACTCCTCCTGGAAGCGGTAGCGCAGCTCGCCGCCCATGGGGACGAGCAGCGACACGGACAGCCGCCGGCAGCGCCGCTCGAGGGCCAGGAGGTCGCGGATCAGGGCCTCGACCGCGCCCCTCCGCGCGGGCGTCCGCTCGGCCTCGGTCGGCTCGCGCCGCGCCAGCTCGGCGATCGTCAGCTCCGCGCCGAACAGGGCGTCGACCCGCTCCTCGAGCTTCACGCGCGCGGCGTCGATCCGCCACAGCGCGAACTTGTTGCCGCCGCCCATGAGGTTGAACAGGATGCTGACCGCCATCACCAGGTGGACCAGGTTGCTGAGCGGCATCACGTCCGCCAGCCACGGCGCGTACTCCGTGAGCAGGTCCGCGCCGCGGGCATCGAAGAACGCCTGCGCGTGGGGGTCGTGCCGGAGGGCGGTGTCGTTGGCGGCGCCCCGGTTGTGGTCGATCAGCTGCGGATACACGTAGGTCAGCAGCTGCAGCAGAGCCACCGTCTCGGAGCGCGAGGCGCTGCCGTCCCCGAGGACCAGCGTGTCGAGGCGCAACACCGGCTTGTCGGTGGGAGGCAGCACCGCCACCGGGTCGTAGGCCCCGGCCACGATCCGGCCGGCCCGCAGGGGCGGCGCGGTGTCCGCCAGGGCGCGTACGTGCTCGAACCCGGCGAGCTGCAGGCGCCGACGCCGGACAGCGTCCATGACCAGCTCGGCGCGCTCCTGGATCACGAACACCCCGAGGTCGAGCTCCCCCCGCTCCAGCAGGTCGAGCTGCGCGTCGAGGGCGTGGTGGCTGGCCTGCACGCCCAGCTCGGCCAGGCCGGGCAAGGCCAGCAGCTGCTGGGCCACCCGCGCGGTGCCGCTCCCCGCGGGCCCGATCCCGACGCGCTTGCCGGCGAGGTCGGCGAAGCGAGTGAACCGGTCGGCGTCGCGACCCAGGAACAGCACGGTGTCGGCGGTGGGCAGCCGCGCCACCAGCTCGAGCGGCGTCGCCTCGTTCCAGGCGGAGCCCGCCTGGGCCAGCGCGAACTGCACCCGCTCGGCCGCCGCGCCGGCCTCCAGGCGCTGCACGTTGTCGATCGAGCCGGCGGTGGAGACGTTCTCGATCCGGCCGCCCCGCTTGGCGGCCTCCCGCGCCATGGCCTCCACCACCGCGTGGTAGTGGCCGGCGCGAGAGCCCGACAGGACCGAGACGTCGAGGTGCGACAGGTCCGGCTCGAGGTCCACGGCGGCCGCCCCCGCCACCAGCGCGGCCAGGAGCGCCCCGCCCAGCGCCACCCTGAAGCCGAGTGTGGCGTGGAGCGGCCGCTCCGGCCCGCCCGCGCCCCCTGCGTCGTCCGCTGCCTCGCTCACGGCGCCTCCTCTCGCGCCACGATTCGAACACGCGCGGCGGGATCGATCGAGGCCGCGGGGGCCGGTGCGCGCGACGCGGCGAGGAGCTGCTCGAGGCCGTCGCCCCCGAGGTACGCGAGCTATGCGGCCAATACGAGCGGCCCGAGCTGGTGGCGGAGACCCACGGTCTGCGCACCGTGAGCTCCACGATCAGGTCCGACGCGCCGGCGGCCCGTCGTCACCTCGTCGGCGAGCGCCCGACCGGCAGGGCGGAGGTGGGTGGTGGCGCGTCGCGCATGGGCGAGCGCCCTCGCCGAGCCGCCGAGCGCTGACGCTCAGGCGCCGCTCGCCCGCCGCAGCTCAGTCGCGTTCGACGGGAGCTCCGAGCTCGGGACGACGCTCGAGCAGCGGTCCCAGCAGGACCTCGCTGATCTGCGCCCCTCGCTCCGCCACGCGACGCCAGCCCGGTTGTTTGGCCGTTGCCGTCGTCCTGCGGCCAAACGACAGAACGGCCGGGCCGGCGTCGCGGGGATTTGGGGGAACGG
>JAWLGW010000277.1:0-5567 GCA_041690735.1 Planctomycetota bacterium | reverse complement strand
CAGCCAGCGCGCCGCCTCGGCCTCGCCCGTCGCCCGGGCGGCGGCCGCTTCGGCCAGGGCTATCGCCTGGAGCGGCGAACCTCCCAGCTCCTGGGCGTAGAAGGAGACCTCGACGCCTGGCAGCGGGGCTCCCGGGTACGCGAGGGGCGCGAGATGAAGGTGATGCCACGCCAAGCTGGCGGCGCCCCTCAGGGCGTACTCGGCCGCGGACGGGTCGTCCGGGTCGGTCTCCCACCGCGCGAACAGGGCTTCTGCCTCCGCCGTCTGGAGCGCGAGGAGTTCGCGCGCGACATCGACACTCGGCAGATACAGCCGCTCCAGCGCGCGCGCCAGCAGGACCTTCGCGCGCTCCTGCTGGTGGATGGTCGTCGCATGGCGCGACATCCTCGGGTCTCCGGGGTCTGCGGCGAGCGCGCGTCGCAGCCAGCGCTCCGCCTCGAGCAGGTCCTCCCGGGTCGGAGCTTCTGCGCCGAAGCGCCGCTCGGCGAGGGCGACCATCGACTCGACGTCGCCCCGGTCCGCCGCCGCGCGCTCCTGCTGCGCCTCCCGCGCCGCTCGCGAGTCGCTCGCGCAGCCCAGGCAAGGCGAGAGGATCAGCGAGGCCAGCGCCAACGAGCGCCCAAACGGGGTCACGGGTGTGTCGCCTCCATGCAGATCGGCGCCATGATAGGGCTCCAGCCCGAGCGCACAACGGTGGGCTCTTGCCCGAGGCCAGGAGCCGACGGAAGCCGGCGACGCGCCCCTCGCGCTTCGTACGAGCTGAGGCCTTCGCGAAGTTCGTCGAGCCCTTCCTTGTCTCTCCCTAGTCAACGGCAGTCACGATCATGGGCGGTCGCGTCGACACCTGCGCGCGCTACGATCAGCCCTCGCAGCGACCGCTCATGATCGTGAGTTGCCGTTCAGGAGCCGGAGGACGCGAGCGCCTCGAGCAGCCCGGTCGCCGTCTGGTGGACGCGCCCAACCAGAGCCTGGACGTCGATGGGGTCGCTCTCCTCCCAGGGTCGGACGGCGCGGACCCCGTCCGGCCCCACCACCACCCGCCGGACGACGTGCCCGTCCACCTCCACCGCGCGCGGCGGGCTGACGGTGCCAGCGGCGCGGTCCTCGCAGCGGACGACCAGCCGGCGCAGCAGGAGGCGCGCCCGGCTGGCGTCGCGGTCCACGTCGGTGCGCACCTCCACGCGAATGCGGCAAGAGGGCGCGCGGCGGGCGACCAGGCGCCGCAGGGCGTCGAAGGCGTGAGAGGGCAGGAACTCGACGCCCCCGCCCAGCGCTCGCGCCGCGACCACCCGGTCGACCTCGGTCACCACCAGGTGCGGGTCGTAGGGCAGCTCCACGGCGACGTCCTCCACGCCCAGGGCGCTCCGCAGCGCGTCGGCCTGCTCCGTGCGCCCCTGCTCCGCCAGCACCGCCGCGGTCTCGGCGCCCACCCTCACCAGCGCCTCCACCGACGGCTCGTGCTGCGGCAGCAGCGCCACCGCGCGCGCCGCCGCCTCGAGGGCCTCGAAGTACGCCTCTCGCACCACTCCGGGGAGCTCTCCACGCGTGAAGGCCCCCTGCGCGGCGGCGAGCGCCCGATGGACCTCGCCCAGCGACCGCTCGGCCTCCCCCAGCCGAGCGTGGCGCTCGTGCTCCGGCTGCGCCGCCGCCGCCGCGCGGCAGATCGACGCCCAGCTGCCCTCCTCGGCGGGGACGCCGGCGACCGCGCGCGCCTGCTGCAGGTACGACCTCGCCTCCTGCACCGAGCCGCGCGAGAGCGCCTCGCGGGCGGCCTCCAGCAGCGCCAGCGCCCGGCGCCCTCGCTCTCGCGCCGCCTCCCGGTTCGCCCGCTCGACCAGCCGCCGCTCCACCTCGCGCAGCCCCTGCCGCGCCATCGCCGACGCGCCGTCGAGCCCGAGGGCTCGCTCGAAGGCCCCCCGCGCCCGCTCGAGCGCGCCCTCGTCGAGCAGCCGCCGCCCCTGCTCCACGTGCCGGTTCGCCTCGGCCCGCCGCTGCACGCGGAAGCGGCGCAGGGCCTCGACCTCTTCCAGCTTGCCCAGCTCGGCGTAGGTCGCCGCCAGCGCGTCGCGCACGTCGACCCGCTCCCCGTCGAGTCGCTGCGCCTCCTCCAGCAGGCTGCGCGCCTGCGTCAGGGACGCGCGCCGCGCCTCGTGGTCGACCTCGCCCGCCCCGAACAGCCACGGGTAAGAAGGCCCCGCCTCCAGGACCCAGTCGCGCGCCTCGGCCAGCGCGGCCTCGCCCCTCCTCAGCAAGCCATCTGCTCGCGCTCGGGCCTTCGCCGCCCGCGCCGCGGCGAGCCACTCCCGCAGCCGGACCGCGTCGAGCCGACCGTGCACCGAGTGCGGCACGGCCCGCTCGCCCAGGAGCGCGGCCGCCAGCTCCAGGCGAGCGGCCGCGTCGTCGGGGCGCCCGCGCTCGAGCGCCAGGAGCCCCCGCGCGACCAGGCCGCCCACCCGATCCGCCAGGGCGCGGTGGCGGGACGCCTCGAGCCCCGCGCGCAGGCCCCACGCGCCGGCCAGCAGCAGCCCCGCCGCCCCCACCGTCGCGGCCAGCCGGCGATGGCGCCGCAGCGCGCGCTGGACCCGCCGCGCCGCCCCCACCTCGAGCGCCAGCACCGGCTCCCCGGAGAGGTAGCGGTGCAGCTCCCGCTTCAGCTCGAGCGCCGACTGATAGCGCGCTTCGGGGTCGCGCTCCAGCGCGCGCATGCAGATCGCGTCGAGCTCCGGCGGGACCGTCCGGTCGAGCTCGCGCGGCGGGGGAGGGTCGGCGTCCTGCTTCCGCTGCAGCAGCAGCGCCAGGTTCGGGTCCTCGTGGGGCGCCTGGCCGGTGAGCGCCTCGTACAGCATGGTGCCCAGGCCGTACACGTCGCTGCGCACGTCCACGGTCTGCGGGTCGGAGACCTGCTCGGGCGCCATGTAGCGCAGCGTCCCCACCCACGCCCCCTCGGTGGTGAGGGTCGCCCCGTCGGGCGTGACCCGCCGCGCCACCCCGAAGTCGAGGATCCGGGGCTTGCCCTGCTGGTCCACCAGCACGTTCTCGGGCTTGAGGTCGCGATGGACCACCCCGCGCACGTGCGCGTGGTGGACCCCCTCGCACACACCGGCGAGCAGACGCACCAGCTCGCGGCGGTCCGCGCCCAGCAGCGCGTCGCGCAGCGGCTCGCCCTCCACCAGCTCCATGGCGATGTAGTCCAGCCCGTCCTGCCGCCCGGCGTCCAGGACGGGGACCACGCTGGGATGCTGGAGGGTGGCGCCGAGCTGCGCCTCACGCAGGAAGCGTGCGCGCACCGTGTCGCTGGCGAGCAGCCCTGGCTGGAGCACCTTGAGCGCCACGTCGGCGTCCAGCACCTCGTGGCGCGCCCGATAGACGACGCCCATGCCGCCGCGCCCCAGCTCCTCTTCGATCAGGTAGCGCCCGAACCGATCGCCGACGGCCAGAGGCCCCCAGGCGACGTCACCGCTGGCGACGCGACGGCGCGCCTCGCGCCGGAGCGCCGCCTGAACCTCCACGTCCTGCGCGAAGGGGTCGAGCGCGTCGGCCAGCTCGGCCATGGTGGGGCGCGCCCCGGGGTCGAGCGCGGCAGCTCCCTCCAGGGCCGCCCGCGCCTGGGCGGGGAGGGCGGCGCCGTAGCCGTCCAGCACCAGCCGACCGCCGGCGGGGAGGTCGTCGCGCTCGCCGAGGGCGCCGAGCAGCCTGGCGGCGAGGCAAGACAGGCGCCACACGTCGCCCGGCAGCGTGGGGAGCCCGGGCTCGCTCGCCTCGGGGGGGTCGTCCGCCGTGGGAGCGGGCGGCCCCGGGCGCAGGGCGGCGCCGAGGTCGCCCAGCCGCACCGCGCCAGCGGGGGTCACCAGGACGGAGCGCGCGTCGCAGGTGCCGTGGGCCACGCCCCGGGCGTGCAGGGCGGCGACCGCCGCGGCGACGCGGCCCGTCACGTGCAGCGCCTCGAGCACCGACAGCCGAGGCGGCCGGCGGGCGCCAACCAGCGACGCGACGTCGCGGCCCTCGACCAGCTCCAGGGCGAGCCAGTGCAGGCCCTCCGCGGTCCAGCCCCGCCCCACCAGGGCCGGCAGGCCAGGGTGGCGGAGGTCGGACAGGGCCTTGGCGGTCCGCTCCAGCCGGAGCCCCGGGTCCCCGTCGGCCGCTCCCTCCGGCGCCGGGTGGAGCTCGAGCGCGGCCTCGGCGCCCTGCTCGTCCACCGCGTAGTAGACGTCACGACGGCCGTGACGTTCGAGGACCATCAGCAGCTTGAACGGCCCCACCCGCGGCGCGCCGAGGCAGGCCCTGCTGTGGGTCCAGCCCGAGTCCTCGGTCCGTGTTTCGGGTCGCATCTGGCCGCCTCCAGCTGCAGAGCCCGCGGGCACGCAAGAGACGGACCCCGGGCGCCCGCGCCCGCGTTACGGGAGCTGCGGGCGGCGGGCGAGCGCCCCCGTGCCACCCTCGACCCACGCGCGGGACACGCACGTCCAGGCGAGCCGGTGCGGACGCCTCCCCAGCGCCGGGCACCCGCTTTGCGCTCCTCCCGACAGACCTCCGGGGGGACGGGAAAGGAGCGAGATCATGTTGGGTTGGGCCCTCGTGTTCCTGGCGATCGCGCTGGTCGCGGCGCTGTTCGGCTTTGGCGGCCTGGCGGGCACGGCAGCCTGGGTCGCCAAGGTGCTGTTCGTGGTGTTCCTGGTGCTGTTCGTGCTGTCCTTCTTCTTCGGGCGCACACGCACCGCGACGGGCTGACGAAGGCCCGCAGGAGCCAGACGATGCCGAGCCGTGCTCGCTGGTGGGCCCTCGGGGGGGCGCTCGTGGCAGCGCTCTCCTGCGGGTGCACCCTGCCCCGGGCGGAGGAGCCGATCGAGCTGCACTTCCGCGGCCTGGGGCTGCCGCCGCTGTCCAATGCGGACCGCGCGGCGCTCCTGTACGAGGAGCTCGACCTCGACGAGGAGCCCTCCAGCCAATCGGTCGCCATCGAGTATCAGAACGCCCACACCATCTGGGAGTCGCGCATGCGACACGCCGAGGAGCACGCGCCGACGCTCGGCCCGGGGCCGGACGTGCCGGTGGAGGCGCGGCGGCGGCTGGACAGGGAGGGCGAGCAGGACCCGCCGGCCGGCGACGTCCTGGAGCCCTGAGCCGGCCGAGCCGGCTTGGCGCCTAAGGACGCGTCACTCACGTACGTCCCGCGGCTGGCGGGTCACCCGCGCTCGTGGTCGTGGTCGACCACGAGCGCGAGCGCGACCGTCTCGCGCCTGTCACCGACAAGGCTGCGGGACCTCTCTGTTCCTGGACGCCGCCTTACAGGAGCGGAGGCCCCCCCTCGGGCTCGAGGAGCGCGAGGACGAGCTGCTCCGCCTGCCAGGCGCACTCGGCGTCCGTGTCCCAGGCGGCGCTGGCGGCGAGCTCCATGGCGTCCGCCGCGGCGGCCGCCGACCGCGCCGCGGCGCCTGCGGCCGCGTGGAGCGCGCAGCGCGCCGCCTGAGCGGCCGCCTCGGCCGCCGCGCCCGCGGCCCGGTCGACCACCTGCCGCGCCGCGGAGTCGGCCTCACGCGCGGCCCGGCCGGCGTCGACCGCCGACGCCG
>JAWLGW010000276.1:0-7556 GCA_041690735.1 Planctomycetota bacterium | reverse complement strand
GGGCAGGAGGGCGAGCGGCAGGTCGGGGACGAAGGGACCGACCCAGGGGCGGGTCAGCGCGTGGCCCACGGCGCCCGAGGCGCCCGCTGCGGGGAGCCCGCCCAGGACCGCGATCGCCAGGGCGCGGCGCCACCGACTCAGCGGCCACGCTCGGACCGCCCACCGAGCGAGGGCGAACCAGGCGGCGAGGCCGAGGCTGAGCAGAATGAGCTCGCGTCCCCAGGCGCGCGGGAGGACCCACCAGGGGATCGCGCCGTGCAGGCGAAGCTCCGAGGCGAGCGCCTCGAGGGGGCGGGCGTCGCCGACCCGCAGCACCTCCAGGGCCGGCGGTAGCAGGGCCTCGAGGGCCTTCGGCGGGAGGCCGGTGCGCCGCGTCGGCCGGCCGGGGGGCCACCCTCCGACGCTGCGGAGATAGGCCCCCAGCGCGGAGCGGCGCACGCGGGGGCTTCGGTCTGCGGCGGCGGTGATCACCCACTGGGCCGCCGGCGGGGCCGGAGCGTCCTTCGACCCGGGGTGCAGCGCGGCGCCGAGCACGGAGGCTGCTGCCTCTCGCGCCCGCTCTCGAGGGTGACTCAACGCCCGCGCGAACAGCGACGGCGAGGTGTGAAGCAAGGCCCAGGCAGCCACCTCCCTGGGGCCCGACCGAGGCGGCTGGTTGATGGCGAGGGAGTAGGAGAGACGTCCAGCGTGAGGCCCCCGCCGCTCCCGCAGGACGCCGCGCTCGGTCCACCACGCGCCTCCGGCGGCGCCCGGTCGGAGCTGTCCGTCGTCGGGCTGGGCCGGCCTGCCGTCGGCGCGACCGCCGTCAGCGTCGTCGCGGCTCAGGAAGGCCAGCAACCCAGGTCCGGCCTGCGGTGCCTCGAGCAGCCCCAGGGTCGTGGCGATCTCGGCGGCGACCCACGCCTCGGCCTCGGCGTGGAGCGCGTCGATTAGCGCGGCCACCCGGGCGCGCGTCGGCTCCTGCGCCGTGGCGCGAGCGACGGCCGCCCGCACCTCGGGCGCCGGGTCGTGGCGCAGGAGGCGGAGCAGGGCGGCCGACCGGCCCTCGTCGTCGCCGACGCTGCCGTGGCACACGCCGGCGACCCGCAGGGCGGGGTCAGCGTCTGCGAGCAGCGCCGAGACCACGTCGGCCGGAAGGCGCGGGCGCCGGCGGGAGCGAGTGCACGCGCACCGGAACACCCGCAGCGCCGCCTGCCGCCGCTCGACGTGAGGGTCGTCGCGGACGACGTCGGCCAGGAGCGTGGCCGCGCCCTGGGTCTCGGCGACCGCCGCCGCCACGTTCGTCTGGGTCCGCCAGTCGGGGTGCTCGAGGAGCAGGTCGACCACCTGCCGGGCGCCCGAAGGCCCCTCGGCGAGGAGCGCGTCGACGGACTTCGGCGGCGATCCTGGCTCCTGGGCGACCGCCGGCAGCGTCGCCGCCAACAGCGCCACCGAGACCGCCAGCCTCGCCATGTTCGACCTCCGCGCCCGCCCGAGGCTACGGCCTCCCCGGCAGCAGGGGAAGGGCGCCCTCGAAGCGCGCCGGCGAGCGGCGGGCAGGGCGCGTGCCACGGCGGACGCTGGCCCGAGGGAGGAGACGTTCGGCGAGGGAGGAGCAGCACCGAACCCGTCCCAGGAGCCCTCGCGTGGCGCAGCTGGGAGGGAGGGCGCCAGCCGGGGCGAGCGCGGCCCGCTCGTCAATCGACGCGCGCGCCTCAGGCCAACGAGGGCCGCCGGCGTTAGCGCGGTTCAGCGCGCCTGGAGCGCCCGGGCGTACAGCTCGCGGCCATGCTCTGCGCTCGTGGCGCGCATCACCATGCCCTTCATGAGCGTCACCGACTGGAGCTCGCCGGCCGGTGAGAGGACGACTCGAGTCGTTGGCATGGGGTCCCCCTCCTCCAGCAGGATGAGGCGCCCTCTCTCGTCCGCCGTGTTGATCCACTCGAGTCGCATCTTCCAAAGGCCGGGGTACTTGCCTTTCGTGGACTCGGCCGTGCTCAGCCCGAACAGGGCGGGGCGCACCGCGCGCAGTCGCCACCGTTCGGGCAGACCCTGGTCATGGAGGGTGGGCAGCACGAACCAAAGCAGGTCGAACGGGACCGCGTCCGGAGGAGCTGACCTGCCCGTTGGGACGTCCGCCAGCGGCAGCTGCAGGTCGTCGTCGCCGACCCGAGCTCGCACCAGCCGCGGCTCCCGGTCGACGACTTCGCACTCCAGCTCGACCCGAGGGTGACCGTGCTGCTCGACGGCGACCGAGAAGGCCAGCAGGCGGCCTCGGGCGTCCAGCACCGATCGCGTCTCGCTCGCTCCAGGCCACTCCACCGATCGCCACTCGTTGGTGATCGCGAGCCCGTCACCCTCGAGGGCGCATGTCACGCGGATCAGAGACCGTTCGCCAGAGGAGACGAACCACCGCTCGCCCAACGCTCGAGCGATCGCTCCGCTGGCGCGAGCGCGGGCCAGCAGCTCCGCCACGCGATCCTGGTTTGGCGTCTCCAACGCCGGCCGGTTCGCCTGGGCCTCCTGCTGCGGGCTGGCGGTCTCCCCGTCGGCTCGCGGCTCCTCTGGGGGCTCTGGCTCAGGGTCCGGCGCCGGGGTGCCTTCCGGCTCACGCGCCGGCGTGGTGGGAGCGGGGGCAGCTGGCCCCGTCTGTCGTGCGTCGGCACGGGCTGACGCGACGGGCGTCTGGGAGGGGGGCGGGCTGCTGGACGTACAGCCGACGAGCAACGTGAGGGCGACGGAGAAGACGGGGCTGGACCTCCGCAGCCGGTTTCCTGCGCCAGGCGGGGCTGGCACCCCCCTCACAGCAGGAAGTCGCCGTCGTCGACCACGCGGAAGCGCAGCGTCGCGTCGTCGTTGCCCAGCGCCACCTCGGTGTCGATCTCCAGGGGGAAGGCGACGCCGGGGTCCATCTCGACCGGGTCGCCGACCTGGTCGCCGGCGGCGGAGAGCTTCTGGAGGGTGACCGGGGCCTCGGCCTTGGGGCCCACGATCAGGAACTTGCCCTGGGAGAACAGGAGGCGGCAGTGGCCGGGGGCGACGCCGTCGAGGGGGATCGGCAGGGGGGCGTGCTCGTCCGAGCCGATCCGCAGCATGCGCACCAGGAACACGTAGGTGTGGGGGGTGTTGACCCGGTCGAGGCGCACGCACTCGAAGGGGTGGCCGCCCTTCATGCCCAGGCGGGCGGGGCCGGTGTCGCGCTCGACCGAGGTGGGCGAGCGGTAGACGCGGCCCTCGAACACGATCCCGCTGCCCTCCTCGCCCACCTCGACGGTGAACCGGCGCTTGAGGGGCTGGGGCTTGCCCGGCTCGAGGGGGACGCCGTTGAGGGTCATGGGGGCGCCGCCGTCGCGGCGGATGTCGACCCCGTCGCTGGAGAGCGCCAGGCCGCCCTGCTTCTCGGCGACCTCGGCGTCCTCGCCGGGGCCGGGGATCAGCGCCCACTCGTTGAGGGCGCGCGTCTCGTCCTCGGCCGAGGTGATCCGGTTGCCGAACCGCACCTCGCGGCGGGTGAAGATGAACACCTTGCGGACCAGGTCGCCGTCGGCGTCGCGCACCTCGAGGACGGTGCGGTTGTGGCGCGAGGGCTTCATGGCCCGGGCCTTCTCGCCCGCGCGCTGCTTGGCCTCGCCCTCCTTGACCTTGATCGGGGGGCCGTTGCGCCCCAGGCGGAAGGTCACCTCGGACTGCAGCAGCACCCACGAGCGGCGGGCGCCGTCGATCCACACCCCGTCGTCGGGGCCGCTCTTGTCCTCGAGCAGGATCTGGCCGAACCGGGTGCACACCTCGGCGTGGACGTCGTCCACGCCGTCGTCGACGACGTTCACCTCGCAGGAGCCGGCGGCGCCCACCTGGATCGTCTCGCCCCAGAACGACCAGGGGCCGCCGGGCTGCTTGTCGTCGCGGGCGAAGTGGACCGCGTCGGCGGTGAGGGCCCCCATTTCGGAGTTCTCCTCCACCACGTACACCGCGTCGTCGCCGATCTGGACCAGGCTCCCCATGGGGACCTCGACCACCGACCCCGCCGCCTGCGGCTTGCCGTCCAGCCAGGCCGGCTGGTCGTGCACGTACAGCTTGACCACCGGCTCGTCGGGCCAGCCCAGGACGAACACCGCCGTCTCGGGGGTGGGCTCTTGCGGCAGGTCGGGGATCCGGATCGTCTCCCCGGGCTTCGCGCCCACCACGCAGCCCAGCGCCGGCCGGTGCTTCTCGAGCTCCGCCAGCCGGCGGGCCTCCTCCTCCTCGCGGCGGAGGCGCTCCTCCTCCTCGCGGCGGAGGCGCTCCTCCTCCTCGCGGCGCTGGCGCTCCTCCTCCTCGAGGCGCCGGCGCTCCGCCTCCTCGGCCTCGCGGCGCTTGCGCTCCTCCGCCTCGCGGGCCAGCCGCTCGGCCTCCTCGCGCTTCTTGCGCTCCCGCTCCTCGCGCTGGGCCACGATCGCGTCCTGCATCGCGTCCCAGTCCTCGTTGTCGGGGTCGAGCTGGAGGGGCCGGGAGGGGCCGCGCCGCTCCGCCAGGCTCCAGGGGCCCCCCTCACCGTCCGCGCCGCCGAGCAGGGCCGCCGGCCCGGTCGACTCCAGGGCCAGGGGCCGCGGCCGCTCGAGCCGGGCCTGCGCTCCGCCGCCGTCCGCGGCGCCGTCTGCCGCGCCGACGAGCGCCGCCGCGCAGGCGCGGCACCGCCCGTCCTCGGGGGTGAACCGGGCAAGCCAGGCGTGGCGGCACTCGCCGCACACCGCCAGGGCGACGCCCAGGGCGTCCGCGCAGCGCGTCTCCAGCTCCTCGGCGAACCTCTGGCGCGCGCTGGCCTTGAGCCGGTCGAGGTCGTCGTCGAGCAGCAGCGCGAAGGCCTGCGCCTCCTCGCCCGCGGGCTGGGGGCTCCAGCCCAGCTCGGCGGCCAGGGCGGCGATCGCTTCGGTCGGTAGGGGGGGCGCCTTGGCCACGTTAGCACCCCCTCCAAATGAGAGGGCGCTCGACGGCCAAAGATCGAACACGGAATATCGACACGGAACAGAGAACAGGAACAGGGAATGAATCCGCAGGGACGTTCCCTGTTTTCATTGATATTTGCTGTTGATATTCCGTGTTCCTGAGCAGGTCGTGCCAGGGGGAATCGGAATGTCGATGCCTATGCATGACGCTCCTCCCTCCGCCTAGTACACGCCCACCCGGATCGTCGCCGGGCGGATCGTGACCCCGTTCTGCGAGTAGCAGGGGACGACGACCGAGTAGACCTTCGCGTTCTCGACCTTGGGCTTGGGGCCCGTCTCCTCCTTCTTGAACCGTCCCACCAGGGCCTGGGTGTCGGCGCCCGCCACCACGTCGGTGTCGATCGAGATCCCGTAGACCTTGGACAGGTAGGGGCCGGCCACGCGGAACACGATGTCGCGGAACACCGCGTCGCCGAACGTGTTCCGGTAGCTCTTGTCCTCCAGCAGCGCGTAGGCGTCCTCGATGCGGTGGACCTGGTCGAGGACGAACCGGATCAGGTCGCGCCGCGCCGTGTCGGGCGGCAGCACGTCCTTGCCCTGCTGCCCGGCCGCCTTGAGCATCTTGCTGCGCACGTCGGCGATGCGCTTGATCGTGCGCGGCGTGAGCTGCTTGCCCGAGGCGTCGAGCGACTCCTCGACCAGGGCGCCGGTCCCCTCCTGCCAGGAGCGCAGGCGGTCCATGCTGTCGACCAGCACCTGGTCGAACTCCAGCACCACCTCGTCGCTGGTGGGGACGCCCTTGAGCAGGAACGCCTTCTGGACGGTCTCGCCCTCCAGCTGCACCAGCGGCCGCCGGGCCTCGACCAGCTCGTTGCTGCCGGCGAGGCAGAACACCTCCTCGATCTCGGCCGCGCCCTCGCCGTAGCTGCCCAGCGCGTCCTTGATCGTCTTGGCCCCCTCGAACCGCTCCACCTTGAGCAGCCCCGCCTCCTGCAGGCGCCCCGCCAGGTAGGCGGCCCCCCGGTGCAGGTTGTTGTCGGGGGTGGCGTCGTAGGAGGGGTCGACCAGCTTGGCCTCGAGCAGGGTCTTGAAGGCGTTCAGCTCCACGCCCTGCGCCGCCGCGCCCGAGGGGACCAGGGCCAGCTTGTTGAGGTGGCCCATGAGCTCGGCCTTGACCGGCGCCGTGACGCTGGCCCCCTTGAGCACGTGGACCAGCGCCTTCTCGAGCTCGGTCCGGTGGCTGGGCAGGGTCTGCAGGGTGAACCTCGCCCGCGGCTCGGCCGACACCAGCCGGCCGTCCTTGTAGAGCGCGATCCGCTCCACGTCGGCCGCCTCGCCGTTCTCGCGCCCGGCGTCGCGCACGATCGACAGGGCGTCGGGCGACTTGCCCCCCTCCACCGCCGCCAGCAGGCGGTCGGCGGGGTAGGCCCGGCCGGGGAGGGGGAAGAAGTCGTACTCCAGCCCGGGCGCGTTCTTGACCGCCTTACAGAAGGGATCGACCGCGTCGGGCTCCTCCTGGGCCAGCCAGGTGACGATCACGCTCAGCGAGCGGACCACCCCCTCCTGGCTGCCGGCGTCGGGCGACTCGAAGTCCTTGATCGCCTCGATCGCCGCCGGCGACAGCTTGATCTCGGGGGTCTGGCCCGCCAGCACCGCGTCGAACCACGACACCTCCCGGCGCAGGTGCTCCACGTAGGCCGGCGGCGCGCCCACGCCCCAGGTCATGTCGAGCGGCTCGAGCAGCTCGTCGCGGTACACCGCGCCCAGCGAGTCGAGGCGGACCTGCTTGGGGCCCTCCCGGTCGATCACCACCTTGACCCGCTCCTCGCCGAACTGCTCCTGCAGCTCGCGCAGGCGGCGGTAGGTCAGGTACCCCGGCAGCAGCGTCAGGCGGTAGTCACGCTCGACCACCTCGAACAGGCCGCCGAACGCCTCCCGGCCGTCGTCCCCGCGGGCCCAGCCCGACTCGCGCACCGCCTCCAGGACCAGGCGCGCCACCCCGGCCGCGAAGGCGCGCTCGGCGCCGGCGTCGCCCTCGAGCTCGGCGATCAGCCGCTCGCGGTCGAGGGCCGTGACGCCCTCGATCAGGCGCGCCGACGCCGCCCCCAGGGGGCTCGCCTTGACCTCGTCGCTGCGGAGCACCGCGATCAGCTCGGGCTCGGCCCCCAGCGACAGGGTGATCGCGCCCGTCTCGGCGATCGGCCCCGTCTGGCTCCCGGCCTCCGCGTTCCCGTCCGCCCCGGTGGTCGCAGCCGGCGAGAACTCGCCCACGATCGAGCACCGCTTCGCCTTGTCGTACACGGCCTCGAGGCGGTGGAAGCTCTCCTTGGGGCGGGGGCAGCGCTCGAGGCGCTCGGGGTCCTCGGGGAAGACCTTCACCCCCGCCCGGCCCAGGGCCTGCGCGAGCTCGAGGGCCGGCGTGGCCTCGCCGTCGCGGTAGAAGCGCCCCACCGCCTTGGCCGAGGTGCGCATGAGCCGCCGGGCGTGGCCGCCCGCCGGCAGCCCCTCGGCCGACAGGCGCTCCAGCTCGCCGAACAACCAGCTGCGGGCCGTCTCGCCCAGCATCTCGTCGAACAGCATCAGCATGGCGCCCATGGACTCGCCCAGGCTGCGCAGGCGCGCCCCGGCGAAGTCGTGGGTCCGCAGGCCCTGCAG
>JAWLGW010000275.1:0-7557 GCA_041690735.1 Planctomycetota bacterium | reverse complement strand
CGGCCGCCGCCTTGACCCGGGCCAGCAGGGGCGCGTCAGCCACGTCCTCACCGCGGGCGGCCGCCTCCTCCACCAGCGCTGCCAGCCGGTCGATCGCCTCCACCAGCAGGTCGAGGCCGACCTGCGGGCGCTCCCGGTAGGCGCGCGCCAGGCCCTCCACGTCGTGCACCAGCCCGCCGAGGTCGGAGAACCCGAGCAGGCGGGCGGAGCCCTTGATGGTGTGCAGCTCGCGGTCCACCTCGTCCAGGAGGCCAGGGCGCTCGGCATCGCCGGCCCCCGGCAGCGCCTCCAGCGCCCGCGAGCAGGCGACCAGCCGCTCCAGCGACTCCTCCTGGAAGATCTCCAGGAACTCGGCGAACTGCGCCCGGCCGGTGTCGCGCAGCAGCTTGAGGTACCGTTCGCGGTTGGCGTCGCGCGTGTGGAACGGCCCGTCGTCGCTGCTCACGCCGCCTCGCTCCAGGCGGCCTGCGCCAGCAGCAGCGGGTCGACCAGGAAGCCGAGCTCCCGAGCCGGAGCGCGCCGCAGCTGGGTCGCGTCCAGGACCGGGGCCGCCGCGCCGGGGCGGTCATCGACCTCGGGCAGCTCGACCAGGCCCCGCACCGCCAGGCGATCGAGCAGGGGCCGCAGGACGTGGGGGACCCGGTGCACCGCCCGCAGGTCGGTCTGGACCAGGGCGCCAATCCGGCACACCTCCAGCCGGTACACGGCCTCGGTACCGGGCACCAGGATGCTCTCGGCGGCCGGCGTCGCCGGCACCCCCAGCCAGGCGCGCAGGTCGATCGGCCCCTTGATCGCCTCGTGCTCGACCCGATCGGCGGCGCTCTCGATGGCGAGGATCGTCCGCAGGTCGAACACCAGCACGTGGGGTCCGACGCGCACGCGCAGCAGGTGCGCCAGGTGGCTCACCTCGCATCGCTCGCGGCCGACCTGCAGGCCGGAGGCGGCGGAGGCCGCCGGGGCGCCGGGGGTGCGAGCGGCTCGCGCCACGCCTAGCTCGCCGCCATCCGCCGCTCGATCAGGTCGAACAGCTTGCCGGGGTCGAGCACCCCCACCAGCTGCCCGTCGCGCTCGATCGTGCCCACGTACAGGTCGAGCTCGGCGCCAGGGACGGCCATGGTCTCGCCGCCCCGCACGCGCTGGAAGTCGGGCAGGCTCTCGCTCAGCAGGCCGAGGCGGCGCTCGCCCCCGTCGCACACCACCAGCAGGCTCTTGGCGTCGGTGGGGCTGGTGCCCTGCTCGCCCGACAGGAGGTGGCGCAGGTCGAGGACGCACACCACGCCGCCGCGCAGGGTGGCGACCCCCCGGATGTAGCTCGGGCTGCGGGGCACCGGGGTCACCATGGGCACCCGCTCGGTCCGCTCCACCGCGTCGATCTCGAAGGCGAAGTCCCGGCCGCCGGTGCGGAAGCGGATGATCTGGAAGTCGTCCTCGCGCACCGCCTGGCCGCCGGACGCCCGGGCGGCGTCCGCCGACTCCAGCAGGGCGTCGAGCGGCTCCTGATCCTGGTCCTGGCCCCCGTCCGGCTCCCGCGGGCTCACCGGCGGCTACCTCAGCTGGTCGAGGTCGATCGCGCCGCCGCCGGGCGCCGCCTCGCCGCCCTGCCCGTCTCCCTCGCGCTCACCCGGGCGCGCGGCCGAGGCCTCGAAGGTCATGATCACGGTCTGCAGGTCGTGCGCCAGGGCCGCCAGCTCGTTCGACAGCCCGGTGACCCGCTTGGCGCCGCTGGCCACCTCCTCGGAGGCGCCGGCCACCTCGCGCACGGCGCTGGCGACCTGCGTGCTGGCGCTGCGCTGCTGGTTCGTCGCCAGCTCGATCTGGCGGGCCGCGTCCGTGGACCGCTTCGTGATGTCGGTGATGGTGTCGAGGCACTCCTTGGCGCGCTTGGCCAGCTCGCGGCCGTGCTCCGCCCGCTTGACCCCCTCCTCGGAGGCGTGCACCGCGGCGCCGATCTCCGCCTGGATCTCGGCGATGAGCCCCTCGATCTCGGAGGTGGACTCCACCACGTGGTTGGCGAGGTTGCGGACCTCCTCGGCGACCACCGCGAACCCGCGCCCGGCCTCGCCGGCGCGCGCCGCCTCGATCGCCGCGTTGAGGGCCAGGAACTTCGACTGCTCGGCGATCCCGGTGATCAGGTCGGCGACCTTGCCGATCGAGCGCGACTTCTCGCCCAGGTCGAGCAGGCGCTGCGCCCCCTCCTGCGAGGCGATCACGATGTCGTTCATGCCCGCGCCGACGTCGCTGACGGCCTGGTTGCCCTGCTCCGCGCTGCGCAGCGACTCGTCCGCCAGGCCCACCACGTTCTTGGCGATGTCGGCGATGTGCCCCGACGACGCCGCCAGCTCCTCCATGGTCGCCATGGTCTCGGTGATGGCCGCCGCCTGCTGGGTGGCCGAGGCGGCCTGGTCGCGGGAGGCGGCCTGCAGGCTGCGGGCGGAGCCGTCGATCTTGGAGCTGGCGCTGCGGAGCTGATCGAGGAGCAGGGTGAGCTTCTCGGTCATGCCCGCGAAGGCGGAGCCGAGGTTGCCCAGGCGGCCGCTCATGAACTCTTCGGGGCCGGTGAGGTCGCCCTGGGCGATGTCGTTCACCTTGCTGGAGAGCTCGCGCAGGACGGTGAGCATCTGACTGAAGGCGGCGGCGAGGTCGCCGCGCACGTGCTCGGTCTCGAACACCTCGTTCCACAGGTCGTCCTGCGCGATCGCGGTGGCCTGCGCCGCCAGGCTCTCCTGCGAGGAGAGGAGCTCGTCGAGGCTCACGTACAGGGCGTCCACCTCGTTGGCCGAGGAGGCGGCGAGGCGGCCGCCGCTCCCCTCGCGCTCGAGACGCTCCCGCGCCGCCGACAGGTCGCCCTGCCGGGCGAGGTGGCGCAACAGCCCCGACAGGAGCTTGACCCGCTCGACGACGACCAGGCGCACCACGCCGCACACGATGGCCACCGGGAGCAGCGTGGTGAGCAGCGTCAGGAGCGCCCAGGTGAGCGGGCGGTCGTTGGCGTCCACCATCTGCGCCAGGAACACCAGGAGCACGCCGTCCAGGGCGAGGCCCGCCGCGGCGACGACCAGCAGCTGGGGCAGGAGGCCGAGCTTGAAGAATGACTTCACTTCTTGATGCGCCGGTAGAAGTCGAGGAATTGATAGAAGCCGGGCGACGTGAAGAACTGGAGCTTCACGGCCGGCCCGAACCGTAGGCTGTCCTGGTCGTCGAGGCGGGTGGGCGTCTCGTCGGGGAGCTTCTCGCCGTTGAGCCAGGTCCCGTTGGAGGAGCCGGCGTCGGTGACGAAGAACAGGAGCTCGTCGCCGTCGCCCTCGGCCAGGGTGAACTTGGCGTGGTGGCTCGAGACGGTGCCGTCGTCGAGCTGGATGTCGCACCCGTCGTCGCGCCCGAGGACCACCGCCCCTTCGCTCCGCTCGGGGTCCTGGGGGCACACCCGGTGGATCCACACGTCGGCCTCGGCGAAGCCGTCCCCGACGGGCACCGCCGCCTTCTTGAGGCGGGCCGTCGCCCGATCGTCGCGCACGGGGGCCGCGCCGCCGCGGGTCGCCTCGCGGACCAGGAAGGGGAAGGGGAAGGCGTCCACGAACGCCGCCTCGTTCGTGAGGTGCGCGGTGGCGCGAATGAAGTCCTGGATCCGCTCGGCGTGCACGCTACTCCCCCCCGTGGCCGGAGGTGTCGACCTTGACCTGCAGCGACGACAGCATCTTCTGGATCCGCTCCTCGATGCGGTTGACGCCGATCACGTTGTCGAGGACCACCGAGCGCTCCGACCCGTGCGGGTGGAGCACGATCCGTCCGGCGCCGCCCACGGCGATGAACAGGCAGTACTCGAACAGGTCGGGGATCTCCTTGTGGAGGCGCAGGTTCGGCGCCGGGAACCGCTGCAGGTCCCCCAGGAAGCCCTTGTGGTGGAGGATCTCGTTGTGGGTGATCTCCCAGTAGTCGAAGTGGCCCAGGACGATCACGCCCACCAGGACCAGCCCGACCGCCGCCGCCATCATGAGGTACAGGTGGGGGTGGGCGACGAGCTTGATGTGGCTGAGGACCTCCTGCACCGGCCTCACCAGGTCGAAGTTCTGGTCGAGGAGCACGATCCCCAGGATCGCCACGCCGAAGAACAGCACGACCGCCACGAACTCGCCCCGGGTGAAGTCGAAGCCCAGGGCCAGCAGGTTGATGGCGAAGGTCCACCAGAACAGCCGGCCGGGCCCCAGGGGCAGCGCCTCCACGTCGATCGGGCCCGTGCCCGAGGCGAGGTAGGTCCACACCGCGGCCGTGATGGCAGCGAGCAGGGTGGGGTAGAGGAAGATCACCTTGGGGCGCTGCCGGATGATCACGCTCTTGCAGGCGTCGTCGTGCTTGGCGCCGGAGGAGCCCTCGCTCATGAACCTCCCCCTCGACCGGGGTAAAGCCGCGCGGGGATTCTACTTCTCCCGGCGGCGAGGCGCCACGCGGGCGCGCCCCGGCGCCGGTGCGCCCGCCGGCGCGCCCACGAGGGGCAGCCGCAGCGTGAAGCACGTCCCCACGCCCACCTGGCTGTCGACGTCGATCGAGCCGCCGAGGTCCTCGATCACCCGGCGGGTGATGTAGAGGCCCAGCCCCGTGCCGTGGTCCTTGGTGGTGAAGAAGGGCTGAAAGATCTTCTCCAGGCGCTTGGGCGGGATCCCGGGGCCGCGGTCGCGGACCTCGATCGTGCCCAGGGCCTGCTCGTCGTCGCGCCGGGTGGTCAGGGCCAGGATCCGCTCCTCGAAGGGCACGTCGAGCTCGAGCAGGGCGTGCACGGCGTTCACCACCAGGTTGACCAGGGCTTGCTGGAGCTTGGAGGGCTCGGCGCGCACGCGGGGGGCGCGCGGGTCGAGCTGGAGCTCGAGCTGCACCTTCTCCACGCCGAGGTGCTTGCCGAGCACCTCGAGGGTGCGCCGGATCAGCCCGTTGAGGTCCTCCTCCACCCGGTGGGCGGGCTTCGCCTGGCGGGAGTACTGGAGCATGTTGTTGGCGATCGTCTGGCAGCTGATCCCCGACTCGAGCACCATGTCGAACACCTGCCGCACGTCGCGTCCCAGCTCCTCCAGGGCGGCCCGCGAGGCGGCGTCCTCGAGCTCGCGGGCGGCGCGCTCGGCGGTGGCCGCCAGGTCGAGGCCCATCTCCGCGCAGCCGGTGACGCTGGTGAGGGTGTTGTTGATCTCGTGAGCGATCGAGGCCAGCAGGCTGCCCAGGGTGGCCAGGCGCTCGCTGTGGAACAGCTGCTGCTCGAGGTGCTTCTCGATCGACCGGTCCGACACGATCGCCACCGCCCCGGTGGCGGAGCCGTCGACCTGGCGCAGCACGGTGGTGGTCACGTCGAGGAACAGCTTCTGCTCCCCCGCCTGGAGGGCGATGGTGCGGGAGCGGGCCCGCTCCTCGCTGAGGGTCTCGACCAGCATCTGCACGATCGGGACCGCCGCCGGCACGCCGGCCGCCTCGCCCGCCTCCGGCTCCTCGCCCAGGATCCGGGCCGCCTCGGGGTTGCGGAACACCACCCGGCCCACCCCGTCGATCACGAGGATCCCCTGGCCCACGCTGTTGAGCACGTCCTCGTGGAACTTGCGCAGCCGGAGGCGCTCCTCGACTTCGCGCCGCCGGTGGGCCTCCTGGCGGACCCGGGCGGCGGCGCGACCGGCCAGGATCCGCAGGGCGTCGGCCATGTCGGGCTCGAGGCGCCCCCCGGGGGCGGCCACGTAGCCCAGCGCCCCCAGCGCCCCGGCGCGGGCCGCGGCGAGGGCCGTGTCCTCGGGGCCGAGCGCGATGGCGGGGAGGGAGGGCGACAGCTGGCGCAGCTGGTTGAGGAGGCCGCCCCCATCGCCGTGCGGCACGACCACGCCATCGACCTCCCGCGCCCGGACCGCCTCGAGCAGCTCGTCCCTGGAGCGGGCGATCCGCACGTTGTGGCCGCCCTCGCGCAGCGCCACCGCCGCCTGCTCGCACACGCCCTGCGGGCACTCGAGGCACATGATCCGCATGGGCGCCAAGCTACCCGAAACGCCGCGCGCCCACACCGGGGGGAGGCGCATCGGCGCGTTGGCAGATGCCCGGGAGAGGCGGTATGGTCGCAGGACGGGAAGCGAGCCCGCGACCATGCCCACCCGCATCGCGCTCGTCGAGGACAGCGAGGTCGTCCGGAAGTTCGCCGTTCGCCTGTTGCGCCACAAGGGCTTCGAGGTGAGCGAGCACCCGGACGGGCAGGCCGCGTACGACGCGATCCTCGCCTCGCCCCCCGAGCTCGTGATCTCCGACATCCAAATGCCGCGCATGGACGGGCTGGAGCTCACCGGCCGCCTGCGGGAGCAGTTCGACAAGCGGCAGCTCCCGGTGATCCTGGTGTCGGTGCTCAGCGACGAGGAGGACATCGTGGCCGGCTTCGAGGCCGGCGCGAACGACTACCTGGTCAAGCCTTACCGCACCGCCGAGCTGCTGGCGAAGGTGTCGGTCCTGCTGCGGGAGCGCAAGTTCCTCCGCCAGCCCAGCGAGCCCGCCCTGCCGATCCCCCCCGACGAGGCCTCGACCGAGGCGGATCCGGTCATCGACGCCGATCAGACCCAGCTCGGCTCCAGCGACACTCCGGTGGCGCTGCCGCACTACTTCTTCGACCAGTACGTGGTGTCGGGGGAGTACGGGCGCGGGGGCATGGGCACGGTGTACCGCGCCGTCCGGCGCGAGGACGGGCGGGAGGTGGCGCTCAAGGTGCTGGCGCCGCGGCTGTCGAGCAACCGCACGGCGATCGCGCGCTTCCTGCGCGAGTGCCGCCTCCTGGCCTCCCTGGAGTCGGAGCACGTGGTGCGGGTCCTCGACCACGGCTACGACGCCGGCCGCTACTTCCTGGTGATGGAGGCGGTGGAGGGGGACTCCCTCGACCGGCTCGTGCTCCGGGACGGGCCGCTGCCCCAGGCGCTCCTGGGCGACGTGTTCCGGCAGGTGGCGCGGGCGATCCACTCCCTCGACCGGGAGGGGCTGGTCCACCGCGACATCAAGCCGGCCAACATCGTGCGGCGTCACAGCGACGGGACGGTGAAGCTGGTCGACTTCGGCCTCGCCAAGCACGTCAACGAGGCCACCGACCTGACCGACACGGGCTTCGCCCTGGGGACCAGCTACTACGTGGCGCCCGAGGTGATCGAGGGCAGCCAGGCCGACGTGCGCAGCGACCTGTTCGCGGTGGGGGTGAGCATGTTCGAGGTGCTCACCGGTCGCCGCCCCTTCGCCGGGGTGGTCCCCTACCAGATCTTCAAGCGGATCGTCTCCGGCCAGGTCCCCGACCCGGCCGACTACCGCGCCGACTGCTGCCCCGGCCTGGTGGCGATCATCTTCCGCCTGCTCTCCCGGGACCCGGGCGACCGGTTCGCGACCGGCGAGGAGCTGGACGCGGCGCTGGGCGAGTGGCTGGAGGGCGACGAGGGGCAGGAGGCGCGGCGCCGCATGACCGCCGGCGTCGACGAGGCGGCGGTGGCGCAGGTCGATCCGGACGCGCCGACGAGCTTGTAAGGCGCGGAGGGCGGTGTCGCGCGTGCGCGGGCGCCTGGCGGCCAGATG
>JAWLGW010000274.1:0-7592 GCA_041690735.1 Planctomycetota bacterium | reverse complement strand
CGCCAACTTCGAGAACCGGGGCGAGCTGTACATGGTCCACCGCCACGACGGAATGGACCTGCGCCTGGACATGGCGAAGGATACCCTGGAGAACGTGCAGCGCATCTGGAGCCGCCCCGTCCACATCGAGACCGTGATCGAGAAGCGCCGCAAGGTGCTCTCCTACAACGGCCGAAAGCACGCCGATCGGACGCTCTGATCCCCATGGGCCCGCCCGAAGCCGCCCCGCCGGAACGGAACGCCAGCTCGGCGGGGGCCGGAGCATCTTCGGCCGGCGCGCCGGGGCTGCTGCGCCGGGTGGCGGAGCTCGAGCACGAGGTCGAGGCCCTGCGGTCGATCGTCCGTCAGGCGCGGGCGATCATCGTCACCACCGACCTGGAGGGCCGCGTCACCTCGTTCAACGAGGAGGCCGAGGCGGTGCTCGGCTACGCGGCGAGCGAGGTGCTGGGCCAGTCGGCCGACCTGTTCTACGCCCAGCGCCGGACCCGGGAGCGGCTCCTCGAGCGCCTCGGCGCCGAGGGGGCCGTGGAGGAGGACGTGCAGGTCCGCACCCGGGCGGGTAAGAAGCGCTGGCTGGGCCTCAGCCTGGCCTGGCTGTGCGACGCCGGCGGCGAGCGAGTGGGGACGGTGGGCGTCAGCAAGGACGTCACCGAGCGGCGCGAGCTGGAGGCGGAGCTGCGCAAGCTGTCGATCACCGACAAGCTGACCGGTCTCTACAACCAGAGCCACTTCTTCCACCGGCTCGAGATCGAGAAGGAGCGCTCGATCCGCCTCGACCACGACCTGGCCCTGCTGCTGTTCGACCTCGACGGGTTCAAGCAGCTCAACGACAGCGAGGGGCACCGGGAGGGCGACCAGGTGCTGGTGCAGGTGGGCAGGGTCCTGTTCGACAACGTCCGCAAGGAGGTCGACTCGGCCTTCCGCTACGGCGGGGACGAGTTCACCGTCCTGCTCCCGGGCGCCACCCCCGACCAGGCGGTCGCCTTCGCCGAGCGGGTGCGCCGGGCGGTCGAGGGCCTGGGCCGGCAGGTGTACGCCTCCATGGGGATCTGCCCCTTCGACCGCCGCGGCGAGCGCGCCCTGCAGCTGGTCGAGAAGGCGGACGAGGCGATGTACCTGGCGAAGCGCGCCGGCGGCAACCGGATCGCCGTGTACGACCTCGCCGCCGGCGAGGCGCGCCTGCTCGGCGCCCGCTGAGGCGGTGGAGCGCCCCGGAGACGGACCGGCCTCCTCCTCGCCCGGCCCGCGGCTGCCCGCCACGATCGGCCCGTACGAGGTGGTGCGCCTCCTCGGCCAGGGGGGGATGGGGGCGGTGTACGAGGCCCGCCGGCCGGGCGACCCGCGCCGGCTGGCGGTCAAGGTGATCACGTCGGCCACGGCGGACGTCGAGGCGCTGGAGCGGTTCGGCCGCGAGGCCCGCGCCCTGGCCCGGGTGCGCCACCCGAGCGTGGTCGCCGTGCACGACCTCGCCCGCGCCGACGGCCCGCACCGTACCCCCTACATGGTGACCGACCTGGTGGAGGGGCGTAGCCTGGCCGACGTCGCTCGTGAGGAGCGCCTCGACCCGCGCGAGGCGGCGCGGGTCGTCCGCGACCTGGCCGGGGCCGTGGAGGCGGTGCACGCGGAGGGAGTCCTCCATCGAGACCTCAAGCCGGCCAACGTGATCCTGCGCCCGGACGGGCGCCCGGTCCTGCTCGATTTCGGCCTGGCGCGCGACGCGCAGGCGGACTCCCTCACCCGCACCGGCGAGGTCCTGGGGACGCCCGCCTACATGGCGCCCGAGCAAGCGGGAGGGGAGCAGGTCGACGCGCGCACCGACGTGTACGGCCTGGGCGCCCTGCTGTTCGCGCTGCTCGCTGGCCGTCCGCCCTTCAGCGGCGGCGCGGCCCAGTTGCTGTACGCGGTCCTGCGCAAGGAGCCCGAGTGGCCGGCCGCGCCGCCGGCGCTGCGGGAGGCGCTGCGGGAGGCCATGGCCAAGGACCCGGCGCGACGGCCGCCCTCGGCGGCCGCCCTCGCCGACCTCCTGGATCGATATCTGGCCGGTGAGGCCGCGCCGGCCGGGCGCGGCCTCCTGCTCGCGGCCGCGGCCGGCGTCGCCGTCGTGGCCCTGGCGGGAGGAGCCGTCGCCCTGAGCGCCTCGCGCCGCTCTCCTCCGGTCGCCGAGGCGCCGCCGCCGCCGGTGGCGATCGAGGCGCCGCCAGCGCCGCCCGCTGCGGCCGAGCCCGAGCTCGAGCCGCTCCCAGAGAGCTCGAACCCCCGGGCTGCACCCATAGCCCTCCTGCCGGCGCCGGCCGACGTCCACAGCCCCCGCTGGGACCCGGCCAACGCATGGTTCGTCCCGCGCGGGCTCGCCGCGGTCGGCTCCGCCGCCGTGGTGTGCGCCGATCCCCACGTGCGGGGCCTGCGCGTCGTCCACCTCGACCGCGCCACCGAGACGCTCCTGCCCTTCGACCTCGCGCCCACTGCCGTCGCGGTCGCGCCCGACGGCGACACCGTGCTAACCGGCGGACGGGTGGGCGATGGGCTGCGCCGCCTGCGCTGGAGCGCGCCCGACGCGGCCCCCCAGCGCCTCGCGATCCCTTGCACCCGGGCCTGGGACGAGCACCTGGTGCGGGCGCTGGCGATCGACGCCCAGGGGGTGGTGTGGATCGGGCTGAGCGCCCTCGGCCAGAAGGTGTCCCGCCATCTGCTCCGCCTCCGGCTGACGCCGGACGGAGCCGAGTCGCTCCCGCCGAGCGCGCTCGCCGGGCGCGGTCGCGTCAACGACGTGCTCCCCCTCGAGGACGGCGCGGTGCTCGTCTCGACCCGCGGCCAGGGAGCGGGGACGAACTCGGCGATCCTCCACCTGCTGCGCGAGGGCGAGCCTGCGGGAGGCTACGCCTTCCTGTCCACCGAGGCCCCCTGCCTCACCCGCGCGGCCGGCTCCCGCGAGATCGCCTGGTCGACCGAGGCCGCGCTGATCTACACCCAGCGGGTGGCGGACCCGCTGGGCGACCCCTACCCCGAGCGCACCCTCCACCACCCCCGGGGCTACGCCCGGGCGCTCGCCTTCGGGGGTGAGGGCGAGCGCCTGCTGTTCTCGGCCGGCGGGCGCTTCAACCGCAGCGCCCCTGGCGAAGACCTGCTGGTGGTGTGGGACCTCTCGGGCGAGCAGCCGCGGGAGGTCCGGCGCCTCGACTCGGAGTGGCCCGCGGTGGAGCTGCTGAGCGCTCGGCGGCCGAGGGACGACAGACCGCTGCTCCTGGCCTGCTACGCCGACTGCTCGATCGCCGTGTGGGACGCGCGGGGGCTCAGCGAGGAGTAGCCGCTACTCGCTGCACTCGTTCTTGGCGCGAGTCCCGGTGCGCTCGCCGTACTCGCTCCAGTACGAGAGCTTGATGTCCTTGTAGGAGTTGCTGTCGAGGCAGTAGATCTCGCAGGTGTCGAACGGCCGCGAGTAGACGTGCACGCTCAGGGCCCGGGCGCCGAGGTGCTGGCAGTTCACCACCCGGTGGATCGGCTCCTCCTCGTCGATCGCCGCCGAGGTCGCCCGCGTGATCAGGTCGGTGGTGCTGGGCTGCAGCCGGCAGAAGTTCCGGGCCGGGTCGCGCTCGACGACCCGGTAGTTGATGCACTCCAGCCGCCCCTCCCCCATGGTCATCCAGCACTGCTGGTCGCGGTGGTTGTGCACGTTGCTGACGTGCCCCGGCTGCCAGCACAGGGCCAGCACCTCGAACACCTCGTCCTTGAAGATCAGGTTGCGGGTGTAGTGCGCCTCCTCGAAGAAGGCGTACGGGTCGAGGGACTTGCGGCTGATCGGGTGGGTGCGAACGAAGGCGGTCACCTCCGGCACGAACCGCTCACTCGGCCGGATCTGCGACAGCTCCGCCACCCAGGCGTCGATTGGCATTCCGCTGGCGATCATGAGCGCGCTCCCGTCCGCACGTTACCAAAGCGCCTGAAGCGAGGAGCCGGACTCCGCAGGTCCAGTTCGCGCGCGGTCAGCCCTCCGCCACCCGCTCGGCGGCGTACAGCAGGCAGTCGCTGGTCGCGACCTCGGCGTTGGTGGTCATCATGACCGGGACGATCTTCTTGAGCAGGTAGATCCGCCCCTCGCGGTGGGCCAGGAACTCACTGGTGGCGTCGCGGCCGTCGTTGCCGGTCACCACCAGGCGGCCCTCCGGCGAGGAGGTGTAGCCGAGCAGGGTCCCCACCGCCACGCTGCGGAAGTTGTAGCGGTCGATCCCGGGGAACACGGTCAGGTCGGCCTCGGTCGGCCGCTCGGCGAAGTCGATCCGCAGCCCGGGCGGAACGGTGATCCGCCCCACGCTGCGGAACCGCTCCTCCGCCGCCCCGCCGGGGGCCTCCAGCGCGAAGGGGTCGGGCGCGGTGACGAAGCGCCGGGCCCCCTCGATCGCCCGGCGGTCCGCCTCGGGGTCGCCGGCCTGTCCGCACTCGATCACCACCCCGGTCGCCGGGGGGTCGAGCTGCTCGAGCAGCGTCCCCAGCAGCTGACCGCCGTAGCGCACCGTGCGGTGGGTCCAGCAGCGGGCCAGCGCACGCTGCTCGGGTCGATCGCCGATCACCACCGCGTAGATCGGGTTGAAGCCGGTGTTGTTGTGGAGGTCGGCCACCGCCTCCAGGGGCTGCTCGTGCAGGGCGGCCAGCAACTCCGCCGCCAGCGCGCGCTGCGGCGTGCCGGGGCGGTCCCACACGCGGTTCATGTCCTCCTCGCCCGGGACGGCCCGGTGCGAGAAGCGGGGCTCGGTCAGGGCGGCCGGGCTGTTCCCCAGCAGCAGCAGCACGTCGCAGGGGAGGTCGGCGGGCGGCTCGCGCAGCAGGTCGTGGATCGCGCGGAAGCCGGATGGCTCGTTCCCGTGCAGCCCGCCGCAGATCAGGCGCGCCCGGGTGGAGTCGCCGCCCTTCAGGCGGAACAACGCGGGACGGCCGACCCACTGCAGGAACGGAATCAGGTCGAGCGCCCGCGCCTCCTCGGGCGGCGTGGCGAAGTAACGCGCGTGCTCCACGACCCTCCAGACCCCGTTCCCGGGCGGGCGCGGTGCCCGCCGTCCTTCGCGCGCCGCCATTGTAGCGACGGACCCGACCTAGCTTGCGCGGGAGCGTGCCGAGCGCCATCGTCAGGGGCACACGAGGAGGCCCCGTGGACGTCAAGAAGACCCGCGAGTACCGGTTCACCTACCAGGACGCGGCCGGGAACTTCCACGTCGTCCACCTGCAGGCCGAGCAGCTCGTCGAGGGCGGCAAGGACCAGGTGCGGCTGCAGGTCACCCACGACGGCCACGCCCCGGTAGAGGTGCTCCAGTTCATGGACGCGAACGCGGCCCACCGAGTGGTGAAGACCGACACCATGCCGTGAGGAAGCAGTTAGCTGTTAGAGCTGCCGCCCGGGAGAGACGCTCCTTCCGCGACCGCTAACTGCTAACTGCTAACTGCTAGCTGCTGACTGCTAGTTCTTACTGGCCCGCTTGCGGGCCTTGCTGTCGAGCAGGCGCTTGCGCAGGCGCACCGACTGGGGCGTGATCTCCACGTACTCGTCGTCGGCGATGTAGGCCAGCGCCTCCTCGACGCCGAAGGTCCTGGGGGCCGCCAGCACCGTCTTGCGGTCGGCCGAGGCCGCCCGGAAGTTGGTCAAGCCCTTGCGCCGGCAGGCGTTCACGTCGAGGTCCTCGGGCCGGCGGTGCTCGCCCACGACCTGGCCGGCGTACACGTCCTCGCCGGGGGTCACGAACAGCTGGCCCCGCGACTCGAGGCCCTCGATCGCGTAGGAGGTGACCTTGCCCTGGTCCATGGCGATCTGCACGCCCGTGCCCCGCTCGGGCATGGGGCCGCGCCAGGGACCGTACTCGCGGAACTGATGGTTGAGCACCGCCTCGCCCGCGGTGGCGTTGAGGAGGATCGCCCGCACGCCGATCAGGCCGCGGGCGGGGATCAGGAACTCCAGGCGGACCTGGTCGCCGCGGGGCTGCATCGACAGCAGCTCGCCGCGCCGGGCGCCGAGGACCTCGATCACCTTGCCGGCGTAGCCCTCGGCCACGTCGACCACACACTCCTCGATCGGCTCCAGGCGCTCGCCCTCGGGCCCGGTGCGCTCGATCACCCGCGGACGCGACACCGAGAACTCGTAGCCCTGCCGGCGCATCTCCTCGATCAGGATCCCGAGGTGGAGCAGGCCGCGCCCCATGACCACGAACTGGTCGCTGCTGTCGGTCTCCTCCACCTTGAGGGCCACGTTGGCCCGAGCCTCGCGCCACAGGCGCTCGCGTAGCTGCCGCGAGGTGATCCGGTCGCCCTCCCGGCCCCGGAAGGGCGAGTCGGTGGCGACGAAGGTCATGGCGACGGTGGGTGGGTCGACCTCGATGGCGGGGAACGGCTCGGGGTGCCCGTCGGCGCACAGGGTGTCGCCGATCTCGATCTCGTCGGCCCCCGCCACGAACACGATGTCGCCGGCGCCCGCGCTGTCGATCTCCTGACGGGTCAGGCCGCGGTACTGGAACAGCTTCTTGACCTCGATCGAGTTGGAGCTGCCGTCGGGGCGCACCCGCAGCACGCGGCTGCCGCGGCGGATCTCGCCGCGGCTCACCCGCCCCAGCGCGATCCGCCCCACGTAGTCGTCCCAGTCGAGCTGCGAGATCCCCAGGCGCAAGGGCCCCTCGGGGTCCGCGTCGGGCGCGGGGGCCTGCTCGAGCAGCCCGTCGAGCAGGCAGTGCAGGTCGGTCGACTCCGGGAACCCGGCCAGGGTGGTGCTGGCCCGGCCGTCCTTGGCGCTGGCGTAGTACACCGGCGCCTCGAGCATCTCCTCGGGGGCCCCGAGGTCGATCAGCAGCCCGAACAGCTCGTCGGGCACCTCCTCGGCGCGGCCGTCCTTGCGGTCGACCTTGTTGACCACCACGATCAGCTGCAGCCCGTGGGCCAAGGCCTTGCGCAGCACGAACCGGGTCTGGGGCATGGGCCCGTCGTGGGCGCACACCACCACCAGGGCCGCGTCGGCCATGCGCAGCACGCGCTCGACCTCGCCGCCGAAGTCGGCGTGGCCGGGGGTGTCGATGATGTTGAGCCGGTGGCCCTTCCACTCCACGGCGCAGGCCTTGGAGAAGATCGTGATCCCCCGCTCGCGCTCCAGGTCGTGCTGGTCCATGACGCAGGCGCTCACGGCCTGGTTGTCGCGGAACACCCGCGCGTCCCGCAGCAGACCGTCGAGGAGCGAGGTCTTGCCGTGGTCGACGTGGGCGATGATCGCGACGTTTCGGATCTTGTCGGGGCTCGGGCTCATAGGGACAAGAGGATAGACGGGCCGCGCCCCGGGCGGAAGCGAGAGGCACGCAAATCGCCGACCGCCACCTGTGCGCGGCGCGCCGAGCCCTCCGATCCGGTTGCGCTGCCCGCGGACCTGCGCGTATCCTGAGGCCTGAGCTCGAGCTGAGACGAGATCGCCCAGGGGTTGCAAGACGACCCCTCCCCCGCGCGTCTCTCGTCCTGGAGAGGCGGGTCCGCGCACCGGGCCCGTAGAGGGAGGCGAGCGATGGGCATCCCTGACCCTGGCCACGGCGCGCGGCGTCAGCGTCTCGAGCGGGACCGCGGCGCGATCCTCATCA
>JAWLGW010000273.1:0-7595 GCA_041690735.1 Planctomycetota bacterium | reverse complement strand
CCTGATAGATGACGAGGCCCGCGAGAACGAAGGCGACCTGGTCTGCGCGGCCGAGAAGGCCACGCCCGAGATGATCAACTTCATGGCCACCTACGGGCGGGGGCTGATCTGCGTGCCTCTGACGGGCGCACGGTGCGATGACCTGAATCTGTACCCCCAGGCGCAGGACAACAAGTCGGCGTTCAGCACGGCGTTCACCATCAGCGTGGATGCGGCGACGGGGGTCACCACCGGGTCCGAGCGCTCGGGCTGCGGCGCGACGAGGTCGGGTGGCCTCGCCTGCGGCCCCCCAGGCGCCCCCAAGATCGCGGCCAGCAGGGCAGCGACCCCAGCCAGCCCCGCGATCGCGCCGCGCCATCCCGCCGCGCGGCCCGCGCCCCGCCGAGCAGGTCGCCCGGTCAAGAAGCGCTCCAGCTCGCCCCGGAGGCTGGCGGCATCGGGGAAGCGCCGCGCCGGGTCCTTGGCCAGGGCGCGCTTCGCGATGGCGAGCAGATCGGGCGGAGCGGCGGCGGGCCACTCGGGCTCACGCTCGAGCACCGCCAGGAGCGTCGCCATGGGGGTCCGGCCCTGATGCGGGGAGCGCCCCGTCAAGCAGGCGAACAGGACCGCGCCCAGTCCGTACACGTCCACCCGGCCGTCCAGCTCGCGCGGGCTCACGCCCTTCGCCTGCTCGGGGGCCATGTAGCCCGGCGTCCCCAGGACCGTGCCGCTCTGGGTGAGGGTCTCCGCCGCCAGCTCCCGGACCAGGCCGAAGTCGAGCAGCACCGGGGAGCCGCTGGGGCGCACGATCACGTTGCTCGGCTTGAGGTCCCGGTGCAGGAGGCCCGCCGCGTGCAGCGCCGCCACCGCGTCGGCCAGCTCGGCCACCAGCGCCGCGGCGCTGCGCGGGTCGAGGGGGCCTCGCGCCAGCAACCGGTCGAGGGGCTCTCCCGGCACCAGCTCGGTCACCAGGTACGGCCCCTGCGACGACTCCCCGCAGGCGTGCACCGTCACCACCCCCGCGTGGCGCACCTTCGCCAGGGCCTCCGCCTCGCGCCGGAACCGCTGCAGCGCCTCGAGGTCGGCGCCCGCCATGAGGACCTGCTTGAGCGCGACCCGCCGCCCGAGGGCCGGGTCCTCGGCTTCGTACACCACCCCCATGCCGCCGCGGCCGAGCTCGCGCACGATTCGATAGGGGCCGATCGCCTGGGGGAGCGCCATGGGGTCCACGGTAGCGGGCGCGCGGAACAGTGGCCACCCGACCGGGCCTCAGCGCCGTTCCGCCACCACGTACAGCAGGTCGACCCGGCCGTCGCGGTAGCTCACGACCATTCGCAGCCGGCCTGGAGCGGCCTCCTGTGCGTCCATGCGCCAGGGCTCCTCCTGGTGGGGCAGCCTGGCCGTCAGCAGCAGGCGACCCGAGGCCGGGTCCCACACCCGCAGGTCGCCCCGGACGCCCTCGGGACCCGCCACCCGATCGCCGACCGAGACCAGGACCGAGCCGGCGCGCGCCAGCGCGCGCACGGCCTGAGGGTGCGCGCGGGGAATGCCCTGCTCCTGCAACACCTCGAGCGCCTGCGCCACCCCGCCGACCTCGCCGTCCAGGACGCTCAGACGCGCGAGGTCGGCCAGGCGATAGCGAGCGATCCAGCCGCCGCAGTCCCCCACCCACACCGCGTCCTCCCCATCGAACACCAGGCTCTCGGGCGACAGGTCGAGGGCGCGCGGCGGGCCGAGCGCCCCACCTTCGGCGTCGAGCACCCGCAGCCACGACGACTGCCGGAGCGACGACTCCGCCGCCGCCGCGACCGCGCGCCCGCTGGGCGAGACCGCCAGGAGGGTCAGGTCCTTGGCCTGCGGGATCGCCTCCACGACCCGGTGCTCCCTCGAGGCCGTGTCCACCACCACCAGGCCCCCGCCGGCGAGGCCGCCGTACAGCCGGGACCCGTCCGGCGAGACCGCCAGCCCCTCGAGGGCGAGGCTGCTGTCCTGCCACACGAGCTCGGCGCCGCCCTGCCCAGGCCCAGTGCGCACCAGCGGCCCTCCCCGCCCGACGCTCGCCAGCCACAAGCGGCCCGTCGCGTCCAGCGCGGCGTGCTCGAGGCCCAGAGCGCTCCGCGTCGGCTCGCGCCTGCCCGTGGCGAGGGTGTGCTCGACCACGTGGTTCGACGTCACCACCCACACCCGCTCGCCGTCGCACAGCGGCTCGGGCTCGCTCTCCCCCGGCCCTTCCAGCGTGCGGAGCGACTCGACGCTCCACCGCGCGGGCTCCTCGAGCGGCGAGCTCCCTGCCGACGCCGCCAGGCCCTCGACGTCGTACACCTCCAGCCGTCGGTCGAGGTGGGACACCGCAGCGCGACGTCCACCAGGAGAGATCGCCAGCGAACGGACCGACGCCCGCAGGAGGGGACCTCCGAGCGGCGCGCCGCGCCGGGCGTCCCAGGCCCGGACCTCGCCGCCCCCGACCCCGCCAGCCCCGGAGAGCACCACGTCGCCCGGCCCGGCGACCAGGGCGAACACACCGCCGGTGTGTCCGCTGACCTCACGCAAGAAGCCGGCGTCCGCCTCGGCCAGCCAGCGGCGCGGATCCTCCCCGGCCAGCGGGAAGGCCTCGATCCAGCGGGCGAGGGTGCCCACGATCAGCGCGTCGCCGCGCCGGCTCCACAGGATCGAGCGGATCCCGGTGGGGAGCTCCTGCCCGGCCAGGCGGCGCGGCGCTCCCTCCCCCACCGCCCACACCGACCAGCGGCTGCGCTCCACCGACAGCGGGTCCTCACCCCGATGGACGTCGGCCACCGCCGCCGCCAGCCGCTCGCCCGTGGGGTCGAAGGCGAGGGCGAACACCGCCTGCTCCGCCGGGATCTGCAGGTCGATCGCCGCCACCTGCTCCCAGGTCGCGGCGTCGAGGACCCTGATCGCGCCGCCCGAGCGCGCCGACAGCGCGATTCGCCGCCCGTCGGGTGAGGCGGCGACGGCACGCCCCGGCATCCACGTCACGGCGTGGTCCTCGCCGGGCTCCGCATCGCCGTCGCAGGTGTAGATGCTGAGCCGAGGCGCCGGACCGCTCACCAAGGCGAGTGTCCGCCGCCCCTGCCGCAGCACCGCCAGGTCGAAGGCGTGGTCGACCATCCCCGAGATCCGCTTGCTCCACATCCGGCGCGGCGCGCCGGCGACGTCCCACAGCTCGAGGGCCGGACGGCGGTCCTGCAGCAGCACCAGCAGGCGCTCGTCGCCGAGGAACACCGGCAGCGGCCGGCGCAGCTTCTCGCTCACCGGGTCGAGGGGCACCAGGCGAGGGCGCACCAGGCGGAGGCCCTCCCGCGCCGCGCCGCGCTCGGTCGGCTCGGGGGCCACGGACCTGGCGGAGGAGGGCGCACCCTGGCCGCCCTCGCCGCCCTCGCCGCCCTCCGGGCGCGCCCCCTCGCCGTGCGCCTCCGGGGACGCAGCGGGTCCCCGCGGCGAGGCCAGCAGGAGCAGCGTGACGAGCAGGAAGGCGACGAGCAGCGCCGGCGCGACGAGCGCGGCCCGCAGCCGCGGTCCTCCGGCGCCCGTCAGGCCGCCCTCCAGCGCCGCGCGCAGGGCGGCGGCGTCGGCGAACCGCCGCGCCGGATCCTTCGCCAGCGCCCGCTTGCCGATCGCGGTCAGCCCGGGCGGGCAGGAGGTCGGCCACTCCGGCTCCCGCTCGACCACCGACAGGATCGTCGCCATGGGGGAGGCCGCCTGGTGCGGGGCGCGCGCGGCGAGGCAGGCGAACAGGATCGCCCCCAGGCCGTACACGTCCACGCGGTGGTCGAGCTCACGTGGGCTCACACCCCGCGCCTGCTCGGGGGCCATGTAGCCCGGCGTCCCCAGCACCATGCCGCTCTGAGTCAGCGTCTCCGCCGCCAGCTCGCGCACCAGGCCGAAGTCGAGCAGCACGGGCGAGCCGCTGGGCCGCACGATCACGTTGCTCGGCTTGAGGTCCCGGTGCAGCAGCCCCGCCGCGTGCAGCGCCCCCACCGCGTCCGCCAGCTCGGCTACCAGGGCCGCTGCGCGCCGCGGCTCGAGCGGCCCCCGCTCCAGCAGGCGGTCGAGCCCCTCCCCGGGGACCAGCTCCGTGACGAGGTACGGCCCCTGCGGCGACTCGCCGCAGGCGTGCACCGCGACGACCCCCGAGTGGCGGACCTTGGCCAGGGCCTCCGCCTCGCGCCGGAAGCGCTGCAGGCCCTCCACGTCGGCGAAGCCCATGAGGACTTGCTTGAGCGCGACCCGCCGGCCAAGGGCCGGGTCCTCCGCCTCGTACACCACCCCCATGCCGCCGCGGCCGAGCTCGCGCACGATCCGATAGGGGCCGATCGCCTGGGGGAGCGCCATGCGCAGCACGGTAGCGGGCCCGCAGGGGCGCGACCACCCACGCAGGCGCGTCGGCGGCCGCTACTGGGTCCGCAGCTCGTACAGCATCAGCTCCGCTCGCGTCGTGGCCACGACGACCCTGGCACGACCGGCGCTCCGCTCGCGCAGGTCCAGGTCGACCAGCCCCACCCCCGGCTCGGTCGGCTCCCACAGCAGGCGGCTCCCGCGCTCGGGGTCCCACACCGCCAGGCCGCCGCTGAAGGGCGGCCGGTGGACCTCCCCGCTGGCGACGCACAGCAGCCGGCCGAAGCGGGCGAGCGCCGCGATCGCCTCGCGATGGGCGCGCGGCTCGGGCAGGCCGCGGAAGGCGTCGTGCTCGGTCACCCCGACCCCGGGCAGCGCGAGGGCGCCCTTTCGCACCAGCCGGTCGCCTTCCAGCCCGTACTCCAGCAGGTGCCCCCGCGTGGTACCGACCAGGAGCCGGTCGTCCCAGGAGAGGAGGGCCGAGAGCCGGATCTGCAAGAGTGAGGCGCCGCCCACCCTGGACCCGGCGCGGTCGACGACGTACAGCCAAGAGGCGCCCACCTGCAGGCGCTTCACGCACACCCACACCTCGCCGTGGGCGACCACCAGGTCGGGCGGGTGCTCCACCGCGAGGAAGCCCTGGGTCCCGTCGGGACGAAGGAGCGCCAGCCCCGCCTCCACGCCGACCGCCATGCCGCCGTCGGGTGCCCGCGCCATCGTGCGGATCGCTCCGCCGCCGCCCGTGAGGTAGCCGAACAGGGCGCGACCGCCGTCGTCCTCGCTCCGCAGGAGGCGAATCCCCCGCTCCGTCAGTGCCAGCACGCCTCCGCAGCGCTCGTCCCACACGAGGTCGTGCACCTCCGCGTCGAGGGTCCGTCTCCACAGGGAGGTCAGCCGGGGATTCGCGCGGAGCGCGCCGACGCGCCGCTCCTCGGCGTCCAGGCGCGCGAACAGCAGATCCCCCTCGCCGAAGGCGACGCGGGGGTGTCCGCCCTCCAGGGGGATCGCCCCCAGGCGCTCGAGGCGAGGGCGACCCGCCGCCGTCGGCACGGCCGGGGGCGAAGGGCGAGACCGGGCGGGTGGTGACCGACGGAGAGGCTCGGCCAAGACGATCTCCTGCTGGGGAGCCCCCCCGGGCTGTGGCGAGCCGGCGTGCAGCAGCGCCGCTGCCGCCGCCAGCCCCACCCCCGCGCACCCCGAGGCCAGCACGCCTCGCCGGAGCCGGCGGCGAGGGCGCACCGCTCCGGGGATGCCGAGCAAGGCGGCGCGAAAGGCGCGCGCGTCGGGAAAGCGGCGCGCGGGTTCTTTGGCCAGCGCGCGCCGCCCCGCCGCCACCAGCGCCGGAGGCGCGTCGCTCGGCCACCCAGCCTCGGCGTTCAACACCTGCTGCAGGGCCGCGAAGGGGGTCGCGCCCCTGAACGGCGCCCGACCGGCCAGGCAGGCGAACAGGAGCGCCCCCAGCCCGTACACGTCCACTCGCTCGTCCTGCGCCCGCTCCCCGCGCGCCTGCTCGGGCGCCATGTAGCCCGGGGTCCCCAAGAGGGTACCCGTCTGTGTCAGCGACTCGCCGCCCAGGTCGCGCGCCAGGCCGAAGTCGAGCAGCACCGGGCTGCCGTCGGGGCGCACCATGACGTTGCTCGGCTTGAGGTCGCGGTGGATCACCCCCGCCGCGTGCAACGCCGCCACCGCGTCCGCCACCGCCGCCACCAGGCGCCGCGCCTCCTCGGGCGGGAGCGGCCCCCGCGCCAGCCGCGCGTCGAGGCCCTCCCCCTCGATCAGCTCGGTCACCAGCAGCGGCCCCTGCGGCGTCGCCTCCACCGCGTGCACCCGCACCACGCCCGGGTGGTTCACCCGCGCCAGGGCGTCGGCCTCCCGCCGGAACCGCAGCAGCAGCTCCGGATCGGCGGCGCCCGCCGCCAACACCTGCTTCACGGCCACCCGCCGGCCGAGCGCCGGGTCCTCCGCCTGGTACACCACCCCCATGCCGCCGCGCCCCAGCTCACGCAGGATCCGGTACGGCCCGATCGAGGGCGGCGTCACCGCCGACCTCCGCCGGGCAGGACGAGCTCGTACAGGTCGACCGACCGCAGCGCCACGGCCACCCAGTAGGAGCCGTCGGGGCGGCGCTGAACCGCCACGACGCGGGCAGGCCCTCGGTCGGGCGACCGCAGCAGAGGCACGCCGCCGTCGAGGCCCCACAGGGCCAGGCCGCCCCCCCGCCCCTCGTTCGCTCCCGCGCCCGAGAGGAGAAGACCCCCCGGCAACCAGATCAGGCCGCGCACCGGTTGCCGGTGCGCCAGACGCCTCTTTGCGGACAACACGAAGGGAGGCGGCAGGTCACCGACTGCGACGGGGTCGCTCTCCTCGTCGAGGCCGACGACCAGGATCTCGCCCGAGCTGAGCCCCACCGCGCACCGCCGGCCCCCCGCGTCGAGCGACAACGTCACGGCCTTGGCCGGCAGCGGGAGGCGTCGCTGCAGGTGCAGCGTCGCGCTGTCGAGCGCCCACAGCTCGAAGGCGCGGCTCTCCTGCACGAGGTCACCCGAAGAGACGACGAGCCGGCTCGCTCCCAGGGCGACGCGAGACGCCCCTCCGGGCAGCTCGACCGACCGCAGGCGCCGGCCCTCGGCGTCGAACAGCTCGACCCGTCCGCTGCTCCGCACGACGACGGGCTGACCCGTGTCGGGATCCACGGCCAGACGCCTGCAGTCGCCGTTCAGCTCTCCCACGCGCCGCGGGCGCCCGCCGGCCGCAGGCAGGCGCCACGCGCCCTCCGCCGCCCCCACCAGCAGCCCGTCGGCCACCGGGATCAAGGCGCTGGGCCTCGACACGGGGAGGGGCTCGTCCCTCACCAGGTCGAGCGAGGGGAGCGAGAACTCGCGCGCCCGGCTCGGCGTCGCCTCGTCGAGGACGAGGAGCCGGTCGGGCGCGACGAACTGCATCACCAGGCTCGGGTCGCGCTCCTCCTCAGCCGCGATCAGGCGCTTGACGTGCGTGAACGAGGCCTTCGCCTCCCCGCCGGCGGGGGGCAGGGCGCCGCGGCGCGCCCCGGCGCGCTCCGCGCCGCGCTCCGCCGGCGGCAGGACGACCTCGTAGGCCTCGACTCCCCGGGAGGAGAGCCCCACCGCCAGCGAGGCTCGCCCGTTGCGCACGCCGCTCGCCGCCAGGCTGTAGGGGCGGGTGCCGACGGAGAACCTCTCGACGTCGAGCAGCTCTCCGGTCCGCCTGTCCCAGCAGCGCAGCTCGCCGAAGTCCCGTGC
>JAWLGW010000272.1:0-7596 GCA_041690735.1 Planctomycetota bacterium | reverse complement strand
CGCCCGCTTCTTGCCGATCGGGCAGAAATTTCCCTTCACAAGCGCCCGGAAGCGAGTAGGCGCCCGCGGCGGGCGTGGGCAAGGACCGCAGGGAGGGCGTACAGTGCCGGCCGCAGGAGGCCCGCGTGCTCGGCTCGCTCCCGACCGCTCGTCTCGCGGCCTGGCTGGCGGCGCTGGCCCTCGCGGGCTGCGTGTACGCCCACCCCTCGATCGAGGAGCCGGCTCCCCTGGCCGGCGGGCAGGCCCTGCGCGCGACGCTGGGCCCGAGCGAGGCGCACCTCCTGACCGTGCTGACCGCGCCGGGGGTGGAGCGGGCGGCCCTGGCCCTGGCGGACGGGGACGACGCGGCGCGGTTCGCCCGCTCGGGCCGGGAGGCGGCGGCTCGCTACCTGGTGCTGGCCCGACTGTCGCGAGAGGAGGGCCTGCGGGCGGTGGCCCTGGTCGAGGTGCTGCCCGACGGCCTGTGGGTGGCGCACCCCACCGGGGCTGGGCCGGCGCGCGCGGTGGTGGTGCTGCCCTTCAGCCCCGACCCCCCCAGCCACGCGGCGGCCTTCGCCGAGGAGCGCCTGGGCCGGGCCTGGTTGAGCGAGCAGCTGCGCCAGCGCACGGCGTCGGCCGCCGAGGCGCGGCCCGGCGCCGCGAGGGGCCAGCCGCAGTAGCGACCGTCGCCACACGCCCGCCAGGGTCTCTCGGTGGATACGATCCCCGTCATGGCACGCAGACGACGCTCACGCCGGGCCGCCGACGAGGCGCCTCCACAGGACCGACCCACGCGCCCCCGGCGGAGTGAGGCGCTCCTGCTGGACGCAGTAGCCGACCTGAAGCAGGACCCGGGGCCGCGGGTCCTGTGCACCTCGCCCGGCCGGCCCCCGCTCGCTTCGGCGCGGGCCGCGGCGCGCCCCGACGCGGAGGTGGTCGTCCACTACCTCGACCTGTACCTGGCGGAGCGCGCCCGCCAGGAGGCGGGGGAGGCCGCCAACCTGTCGATCGTGTGCGAGGCGGAGCTCCCGGCGGGGGAGCGGGACCTGGTGCTGCTGCCGCTGAGCGCCTCGGGCGAGGCCGAGCTGACGCGCGAGTGGGTGCAGCACGCCTTCGTGCACCTGCGGGAGGGCGGGGTGCTCCTCGCCGCCAGCGACAACCCGCGCGACACCTGGCTGCAGGGGGTGTTGCGGGAGCACACCAAGCGGATCGCGCGCCAGCCCGGGAGGGGCGGCGTCGTGTACCGCGCCCTCAAGACCCAGCCGGTGCGCAAGGTGAAGGACTACACCTGCGCCTTCGCCTTCCGGCACGAGGGGCGGCTGATTCACCTGGTGAGCCGCCCGGGCGTGTTCAGCCACCGCAAGCTCGACCTGGGCGCCCGGGCCCTGATGGAGGGGCTCGAGGTCTCGGACGGGGCCCGGCTCCTCGACGTGGGCTGCGGCTCGGGGGCGGTCGGCATGGCCGCGGCCTGCACCCGGACCGGCGTCACCGTGGAGGCGATCGACGGGAACGCCCGCGCCGTCGGGTGCACCCTGGCCGGGGCGGAGCGGAACGGGGTGGGCGGCGCCTTCACCGCCGCGCTGGACCTCGCCGAGCGGTACGGGCCCGCCGCCCCTTGCGACGTGGTGGCCGCGAACCCGCCCTACTACAGCGACTTCCGCATCGCCGAGGGGTTCCTCGACCTCGCGGCCCGGGCGCTGCGCCCGGGCGGGAAGCTGTTCGTGGTCACCCGCGGCGGCGCCGACTGGTACCTCGAACACCTGGCGCCCCGGTTCACGGGCGCGGACGCGCGCGACCTGCGCGGCTACTCGGTGGTCCGCGCCCTCCGCGGCCAGTGAGCGAGCCGACCTGGCGCCCGCGCCTGCGCTCCGACGTGGAGGTGGTGCGCGACGACGCGGGCCAGGCGACCGCGCTGCTCGACCCTCCCCTCGGGCGGCGGATCCCCGTGGGGCGGCTCACCGCGGCGCTGGTGGACCTGTTCGAGCACCGGCACGAGGACCGGCTCGACGGTGAGGACTGCGCGGCGCTGATCGCCGCGGCGGGCGAGGCGACGGGCGCCCGCTCCGAGGAGGTCGAGGAGGCGCTGCGCACGCTGCTGCTGCTGAACCTTTTCGAAGGCGCCGGCGCGCAGGGGGTGGCGCGCCTGCGAGCGATCGCCGCGGGCGACGAGGACCTCACCCCGCAGGTCCTGCCCGACGCCCGCTTCGGCTGCCGGGGCAGCGGGCAGTGTTGCCACGTGTTCCGGCCGGGCCCCCTCAGCGACGAGGACCTGGCCGCGCTGGCCGCGGCGACGCCCGCCCTGCAGGAGGCGCTGCCCGACCTGCCGGCCACTCCCTGGACCGAGGAGCGCGAGGGCCGCGGAGAGGGCGGGTCGGGCGAGCGGTGGCGCTACCTGCGCCGCCGCGCGGGGCGCTGCCTGTTCTTGCGCCCGGACGGACGCTGCGGCGTGCACGCGGTGGCGGGCCCGGCGGCCAAGCCGGCCTTCTGCCGGCTGTTCCCCTTCGACGTGGTGCGCACCGTGCGAGGGGTGAGGCTGTTCGACGTCACCCACTGCTCGTCGCAGGCGGAGGCCGCGCAGCAGGGGCCGGCCCACGCAGAGCACGCCGCGGACCTGGCGCCGCTGCTGCCGCGGCGGCCCCGGCTGTTCCACCCCCTGGTCCTGCTCGACGGCGGGCAGCCGTGCGACTACCTGCACCTGCTCCCCCTCGAGGACCGCCTGCTCGAGCGGGCGGAGGAGCGAGGGCCGGCGCCGGGCGCGCAGCTGCGGGCGCTCGCTGCCCTGGCGCGCTCCTACGCGGCGGCGCTCGCGGCTTGCCCCCTCGACCCCGCGGCGCCCGAGGCCGCGACCGCCGCGGCGCTCGCCCGCGATCGCGCGGGAGAGACGCCGCCGCTCCCTGCCGCAGCGCCCGAGGCCGCCGCCCGGGCGATCGCCGCGGTCATGGACGCCCTGATCGCGGCGGCCGAGGCCGAGGGCGAGCGGGACGCGCCGCTGGCGGCGGCCTTCGTGGACGCGGCGGGCGCGGCCCGCTCTCTGGCCGCCGAGGCGGCAGGTCTGGCCGCGGGGCCGCTCCCGGCGGCGCTGCGCCGGGCGGCGGCGCTGCCGATCGACGCCGGCGCGGCCGCGGCGCTGTGGCGGAGCTCGCTGCTGAACCGCCTGTTCGGCAGCCGCCTGCTGGTCGCCGGGCGCCTGCGCGCCGGGGTCCTGCGCGTGGCCTGTCTGTTCCTCCTCACCGGGGTGGCCGCGCGGCTGCGCGCCGCGGTGGGGGGCGCGTCGCGGGTGGAGGCGCGGCACCTGAGCGAGGGGCACTGGCTGTCGTCGCTGGCCCTGGCGCGCCCGCAGGTGGCGCGGGCGCTGCTCGCGGTCGAGCACCACGTGTGGGTGGTGGCGGCCGCCGCGCCCGACGTGATCGAGGGGTGAGCCGCCTCAGGTCTCGCCGCCGAGCGGCTTGGAGAGGATCCGCCGCGGCACCTCGGTGAAGCCTCGCCGCAGGTACAGCCGCACGGCCGCCTCGTTGTCGGGTCGCACGTGCAGGTGGAGGGCCAGCGCCTCGCGCTCACGGGCCAGCCGCTCGAGCTCCCCCAGCAGCGCCCGGCCGAGGCCCGCGCCGCGCGCCGGCGGCGCGACGTACAGCTCGGTGACGAAGGCGTCGCGGCCGCCCCACTCCAGGTCGAAGTTGAAGGTCACCACGCCGTAGGCGATCGGCTCGCCGTCGTCCTCGGCCAGGGCGGCGAAGCCGAGCGCCGGCTCGGTGAGCAGCCGGCGCAAGGCCCGCGCGGTGCGGGGGCCGTCCCACGACAGCCCCTCCGCCGCGTTGAACTCCTCCATGAGCGGGAGCAGGCGCTCGACGTCGTCAGGCCTCGCCAGGCGCACGCGGGTCGCGCTCCTCTCCGGGTGAGGGCGCCGCCGGCTCGAGCGCGCTGCGCAGGGCGCGGGCCAGGTCAGCGGGGCGGAACGGCTTGAGCAGGGTGGGCGTCCGCTCGTCGGCGGCGCGCTGCAAGGTGCCCACGTCGACGCCGCTCATGAGGACGACCGGCAGGCGCGGCGCGAGGCGGCGGACCTCCCGGAGCGTGCTCGGCCCGTCGCGGCCGGGGAGGGACAGGTCGAGGAGCAGCGCGCCCACGGAGGGCGTCGCCCCCCGGAGCAGGTCCAGCGCCGCGTCGCCGTCGCTCGCCTCGACCGCGGCGAAGCCCAGGCGCTCGAGCATGCGCGCCGTCGTGGCACGCACCGCTGGCTCGTCGTCGACCACCAGCACGGTGCCCGCGCCGCGCCAGGTCGGCTCGTCCTCGCCACCTGCCTGGGGAGCGCCGGCTGCCGCTCGCACCGGCAGCCCCACGCAGAAGCGGGCGCCGCGGCCGGGCGCGCTTTCGACCACCAGCGCCCCGCCGTGCCGCTCTACGATCCCCCGCGTCGCCGCCAGGCCCAGCCCCCTCCCCTGGAACTTGGTCGAGAAGAAGGGCTCGAAGATCCGGGCCTGCGTGTCGGCGTCCATGCCCTGACCGTCGTCGACGACCTCCAGCCACACCGCGTGGGCGTCCCGGAGCGCGGTGACCACCCTCCCCGCCCAACGCCTCGGACGCGTTCACCAGCAGGTTGAGGACGACCTGCCCCACCTGCGTCGGGTCTCCCTGCGTCGGGGGCAGGTCGGCTGCGAGCTCCAGCTCCAGGACCTCCCGGCCGCGACGCCCCGGCGGGAGGAGCTTCGCCGTCTCGGCGACGACCGCGTTGAGGTCGAGGCGCTGGAGCGGCGGCGAGCCGCGCCCGGCGTACGCCAGCAGCTGCCGGCACAGCTCGGCCGCCCGCATGGCCGCCGTCTCGATCTCGGTCAGCTCGAGCCGCTGCTCGCCCTCACGCCGGAGCAGGCAGGCGTTGCCGAGGACGCTGGTGAGCAGGTTGTTGAAGTCGTGGGCCACGCCGCCGGCGAGGACCCCGAGGCTCTCCAGCCGCTGGCTCTCCTGCAGGCGCCGCTCGAGCTCCAGGCGCTCTCGCTCCGCCCGCTTCTGGTCGGTCACCTCTCGGGCCACGCTGAGCACCGTCTCGACCCGGCCGTCGGGACCTCGCTCGGGGACAACGCGGGAGGAGTAGCTGCGCACCCCGTCGGGCGCGGGGAACTCGAACTCCTTGCGGCCCTCCTCGCCGGTGTCGAACACCCGCTGGTAGACGGCGCGCCAGTAGCGCACGAGCTCCTCGGGCATGCCGAGCTCGACGTGGTCCTTGCCGAGGAACGTCTCACGGGGCAGGCCGGTGGCGGCCTCGATCGCCCGGTTGACGTAGACGTGGCGAAAGCGCCGGTCGATGCGCGCGATGATGTCGGGGGAGTTCTCGACCAGCGCCTGGAACTCGCCCTGGCGGCGGAGGAGGTCCGCCTCCAGCGCGCGCCACTCGCTGACGTCCTGCAGCGTCACCAGGACGGTCTCCGGGTCCAGGGGGCGGGTCCAGGCTCGCAGCGCGCGGTCGCCGGCGCGCGCCTCGACCGCCTCCTCGGGGCGGGTGTGGATCGCCTGCAGCAGCGCCGGGTCCTGGAGCAGCGCAGCGATCGCCGCCCCGTCGAGGACGTCCGCGCAGGCGCGGTTCGTGGCCAGCACCTCCACCGCCTGGTCCGAGAGGGGGCGCACGACGAGCAAGGGCGTGGCGACGGCCTGGAACAGCGCGCTCTGCTCTTCCCGCGGCTCCCACCCTCCGTGGCGTCGACCCACCGCTCCCCCTTGGGCGCGAGCGGCCGCCGCCCGCGCGGACGGGCATTATGAGCACGCAGGGCCGGGCGCGCAGCGGCCAGCGGGTCGGGGAGCCGGACCGGCGTCAGCTGGCGGCGCGGCGCTCGCGGACCACGATCCGAGCCACCAGCGGCGGGTCGAGCACCTGCCGCACCCGGTCCATCGCCCGGGCGACGGCCTGATCGGCGCGCTCGTAGGCGTCCTGCTGGCTCGGCTCGCCCAGGTGGGCGTGGTTCCACCACAGGTCCGAGCGCAGGTCCTCCAGATACTGGCCGACCTCGGCCCGCAGCCGGCGGGCGATGGCCTGCCCCTCCAGCCAGGAGAGGAGACCCGCCGCGGCCTCGCCGAAGCCGATCTGGCCGAGCTCCCGCGCCAGCGCGTTGCAGGCGCGGGCGCACTTGCAGGACAGGCAGTCCCACCGGTTGGTGAACGGGCTCAAGTAGGCGTCGAGGTCTCCGCAGCGAGGGCAGCGCGGTCGGGCGCGGCCGAGCATGGCATCCTCCTGAATGGGCGAGCGGCGCCGGCATGACGGACCGAGCGGCCCCCCGGAGCAGCGATGCCCTCTCGCCGCGCAAGGGGCGTGCCCGGCTGCTCCGCTGCTCCAACGCCCCTGCCCGTGGCGCCGCGCTCGCCCACGACCGTGCGCGCGCAGCCCCCAGCTGCGGAACCTCACCCGCGCTCGCGCGGAGCTTCGCCTCACCGCTCGCTCGGCTGGAGCGCCTCGCCCTCCAGGCGGACCCTGGGGAGGGTGTGGGGGTGGCCGCGCTGCAGCTCGCCCACCAGCGCCACGCGGACCTCGCACCGCAGCTCCCACAGGTCGGAGGGGTTCGCGGCGCTCACCAGGGCGCGCAGCTCGAGCACCCGCTCGGTGGCGTCGGTGACCTGCAGCCTGCAGACCCGGCCGTCCCACCAGGGGGACGCCTCGAGCACCTTCCGGAGCGCGTCACGGACGGCCTCGACCGGCACGGTGTAGTCCGCGCGCGCGCAGGCGACGGCCAGGCGCCAGCCCTACGGCTCCCACAGACCTCCCGCCACCGCCCGCAGGATCTCCAGCAAGGGCGCCTCGCCTCCTCGTGGCGCGCCGGAGCGCGAGCCGCGTGCCGACGCGGTCGGCGCCGCGCCGCCGGTTGGACGGGGCGCCCGACCTGATCGGGACACGTCCAGCGCAGGAGGGGGGTCGCCGCCGCCCCCCACGACGAGCGGGCGACGTGACCCCATCCTCGACTCGAGGGCTACGAAAGGTCGACATCAGCGAGTGACCGGGCTAACCTGCTCGTGGTCGGGGGGGAGCCTCTGGAAGTTTGTCGCGCGTCGTCCTGGGGTCCGCCTCGCCGCTGACTGCGGATCTGCTCCGGCAGGGGCTGGCGGGCCACGCTGTCGAAGTCGTCGACACCGTGAGCGCGCTGCTGGACTCGGTCCGGCAGCAGCGCCCTGGCGTCGTCGTGCTCATCCACACCACCGGGCGCCTGGACGCCCTCGCCGCCCTCACCGCCCTCGGCGAGGGGGACGCCCCGCCGGTGGTGGTGTGCGTCCCCGATCCGGCGGCCCGGCCGGCGTTCCTGGCGGCGGGAGCGGCGGCCTTCCTGATCGACTCCGAGCCCAGGGCCGTGGCGGACGCGGTGCGCCAGGCCCTCAGCGGCGCCGCGAGCTAGGCGACCGCCCGCAGGTGGAGGCCCAGGCCGCCGAGGGTCGGCGTGCAGGTGACATGGGCGAAGCCCGCCTCCCGCAGCAGCGGCGTCACCTCCAGGGGATCGAGTCGGCCCACGGCCTCGCTGTAGAAGCGCCACAGGCACATGGACGTCCCCAGCCGCAGGGTCTCGCCCGGGCGGGACAGCAGGTCGGGGAGCCGCCGCGCCGCCGCGCGCCCAGCCGCCCGCCGGGAGCCCCCCGCGCGCGGCACCCTCA
>JAWLGW010000271.1:1771-7609 GCA_041690735.1 Planctomycetota bacterium | reverse complement strand
CCTTCAGCAGCGCGAGCCGCCGCCCGCGCAGGGTCTCGGGCGCGAAGGCGGCCTCCCGCAGCAGCACGTCGGCCGGGAGCGCAGGCGCCTCCTGAGCCGCGCGCCGCGGCGGGTCCTGCGCCTCGACCTGCGCGGCGGCCTGCGGCTGCGCGCAGGCCGTGAGGGCCGCGACCGCGAGGGCGATCGCGCCCCGGCTCACCCGGTCACCTCGGCGATCCAGTCGAGGTAGGGCTGCGCCCCCGCCACCAGGGGCAGCACGATCGCCTCGGGGCAGGAGTAGGAGTGGAGCGCCCGGATCCGCTCGACCACGGCGGCCTGCCGCTCGGCGCGGGTCTTGATCACCAGCAGCACCTCGCGGTCGTCCTGGACCGCGCCCTCCCAGCGGTAGACCGAGCGCACCTGCGGCACCAGGTTCACGCAGGCGACGAGGCGCTCCTCGACCAGGGCCCGGGCGATCTTGGCCGCCTCCTCCTCGGTGGGGGCGGTGCTCAGCAGCACCACCGCGCCGGTGGGGGTCTCCACGCTCACCTCGCTCCTCCTCCGTCCACCCCGTGCAGCGCGCACTCCAGCGGGATCAGGTCGTGCTCGTACAGGGCGGCGCGCAGCGTATCGCGGGCGGCGGGCTCGCACAGCCCCACCGCCAGCTTGGGGCCCGCCGGGAGGCGCGCGACCAGCCCCGCCCGGCGGAGGGTGCCCAGCAGGTCGCGCTCGCGCGCCGTGCGGCCGGCCAGCCCCAGGTCCGCCACCGCGGCGAGGTCGCGGTCGGCGCGGGCGAGGAGGGCGGCCAGCGGAGCGGGGTCCTCGGCCGGCCCCGCCTCCAGCGGATCCGCGAACAGCAGCAGCCGCGCGCCCAGCCAGGCGGTGGCGCCCGGCTGCACCGCCTCGCCGCTGAGGGCGCGCGGCGCGCGCGCCGCGAGCGCCTCCTGGAGCGGCCCCGCGGGGACCGGAGCCTCCAGCCCCTGCGCGGCCGCCGCGGCGCAGGCCGCCGCCCGCACCAGCCCGGGCAGGGCGGTGGGGAGCAGGCGCCAGGGGACCACCGCGTGGACCGGCGCCTCCACCTCGAGGGTCAGCGCGCGCCGGGGCGCCGCGCCGCGGAGCGCCTGCGCCACCACCGCCAGCGGCCCCTCCTCCTCGGGCTCGGCAACCGGCGCCGGCAAGCCCGCGTCGACCTCCAGCGTCAGGCCCTCCGCCGGCCAGCGCACCAGGCAGCGGTGCTCGCTCGCCGGCCGCGGGGCGGCGGTGACCGCCACCTGCGCAGGCCCGTACGGCCACACCACGCCGGCGAGCTCCAGCACCAGCGGCGCCTCGCGCCGCGCCGCCGCCTCAGAAGGGGGGGTCGTCGTCGTAGCCTCCGGGCGGGGGCGGCGGAGGCGGCGGCGGGCCCTCCTCCCCGTCCTGCTGGCGCGCCGGCTTGCGCCCTGGCCTCGAGGCGCCGGCGGGCTTGCCGCCGCCCTTGCTGCCGCCGCCCTTCTCGGCGTCCGCCTGCTTCAGCAGCTCGTCGATCAGGGCCGAGGCCTCGCGCCGGCCGATCTCCTCCACGTCGCTGACCCCGGCCCGCTCCTCGAGCAGCGCCGTGAACTCGTCCTCGGTCAGGTGCGCCCGCCGCCGCAGCGACTTGAGGAAGCCGATCTGCTTGTCGGTCGCCCGGGGGGTGAGGTCGATCCCCTTCTCCTTGGCGAGCACGTGCAGCTCGTCGATCAGCGCGGACGCGTCGCGCTTGTCGAGCTCGTCGAGCGACTCCTTGCCCGTCAGGTCCTCGAGCAGGCTCGCCAGGTCCTCGTCGCTGACGCCGACCTTGTCCTTCAGCACGCCTATGAACTTGAGCTGGTTCTCCGACGCCAGGTTCGGGTCGCGCTCGTCGCCGTCGCTCATTTACGGCTCCTTCCGGTAGATCGTGCGGGGGAAGGGGATCGCCTCGCGGACGTGCTCGCGCCCGCAGATCCAGGCCACGGTCCGCTCCAGCCCCAGGCCGAACCCGCCGTGGGGGACGCTGCCGTAGCGGCGCAGGTCGAGGTACCACTCGAAGGCCTCCTTGGGGAGGCCGTGGGCCGCGATCTGCTCCTCGAGGAAGGCGAGGTCGGTGGCGCGCTCGCCGCCGCCGATCACCTCGCCGACCCCCTCGGGGGCGATCACGTCGACGCCCAGCGCCTTGGTGTCGTCCTCGGGGTCGCGCTTCATGTAGAAGGCCTTCACCGCCGCCGGGTAGCGGTGGATCATGACCGGCCGGTCGAAGTGCTCCGAGATCGCCGTCTCGTCGGGGGCGCCGAAGTCGTCGCCGTCCGCGAAGGCGTGCCCCTTGTCGTGGAGGAGCTTCACCGCCTCGGCGTAGCTGATGCGGGGGAAGGGGCGCTTGACCCGCTCCAGGGCGGTCGTGTCGCGCTCGAGGACCTTCAGCTCCTCCTGACAGCGCTCCAGGGCCCGGGCCACCACGTACTCCAGGAACTCCTCGGCGAGGGCCATGACGTCGTCGAGGGTGGCGTAGGCCATCTCCGGCTCGACCATCCAGAACTCGGTCAGGTGGCGGCGGGTCTTGCTCTTCTCGGCGCGGAAGGTGGGCCCGAAGCAGTAGGCCTTCCCGTGCGCCATGGCGGCGGCCTCCATGTAGAGCTGCCCGCTCTGAGTCAGGTAGGCCTTGTCGTCGAAGTAGCCCACCTCGAACAGGGTGCTGGTCCCCTCGCAGGCGGCCGGCGTGAAGATCGGCGCGTCCACCAGCACGAACTCGCGCTCGTAGAAGAAGTCGCGGATCGCCTTGACCACCTCGTTGCGCACCCGGATCACCGCGTGCTGCTTGCTCGAGCGCAGCCACAGGTGGCGCTTGGAGAGGAGGAAGTCGATCCCGTGGTCCTGCAGGGCGATCGGGTACTCGTCCGCCGCCTTGCTCACCACCTCGGCCGCGGTGGCGTCGACCTCGTAGCCGCCGGGCGCCCGCTCGTCGGCGCGCACCTCCCCCCGCAGGATCACCGAGGCCTCCTGCCCCGCCTCCTTGAGGGCGTCGATCGTCTCCTTGCCGACCGCGTCCCGCTTCACGACCGCCTGCACCACGCCGCTGCCGTCGCGCAGGTGGACGAAGGCGATCTTGCCCTTGCCGCGGAACTTGTAGAGCCAGCCCCGCAGCTCCACCTCCTGGCCCACGTGCTCCGACAGGTGTCGGACCGTCGTCCTCGTCGCCACGCCACGCCTCCCGTAGAGCCCCTCGGCTCGAATGAACGCCGCCACCTCGGGCGGCACCAGGTGCTCCCAGTCCTCGCCGGCCTGGATCCGCCGCCGGACCTCGGTCGAGGAGATCGGCTGGGGCGGCATGGTCACCACCCGCTCGCGCACGGCCGCGGCCGCCGCCTCGCCCAGCCCCTCGGCCAGCACCTGCAGGTTGTCCTCGATGTCGTGCCCCGGCCGGTTCACCGCCACGAAGGCCACCTCGCGCAGGAGGGCCGGGGCCTCCTTCCAGGTGGGCAGCTCGTCGACCGTGTCGGCGCCGATCAGGAACAAGAGCTCGTCGTCCGGCCGCTCCGCCCGCAGGGCCCGCACCGTGTCGATCGTGTAGCTCGGCCCCTGACGCTCGAGCTCGAGGCCCGACACCTCGAACCCCTCCCCCTCCGCCGCCAGCCGGGTCATGGCCAGGCGGTCCCGCGGCGGCGCCAGGTCCGGGTCGTCGGGCTTGTGCGGCGGCCGGGCGGCGGGGACGAGCACCACCCGGTCCAGCCCCAGGCGATCGCGCACCGCTCGCGCCACGGCCAGGTGGCCGAGGTGCGGCGGATTGAACGAGCCGCCCAGGATGCCCACGCGCACGCTGCTGCTCCGGTCCCTCCGCGCGCCCGCCGCGCGGGGCAGAGACTCTAAAGCAAAGGGTGGGCATCGGGGGCCGAGGCCGTCTCCTCACGTGCCCGTGCCCGTGCCCGCTCTGTGGAATCGGGCACGGGACCACGGGCACGGGCACGGGCACGAGGGCTTCGCCCCCCGATATCCCCCTCAGGGACGAGTACCCCCGCTTCTGCTACGCTTGGACCGTGCCCGACGTCGACTCCCTGTTCGTCAACCTGGCGGTCCAGCGCGGCGTCGCCAGCGAGGCCGCGGCGCGCGCCTGCCACGAAGCCCGCGCCCGCGGCGCCAGCGGCACCCTGCCCCAGCTCCTGGTGGAGCGGGCCCGCATTCCCCAGGACGTCGCCCGCAGCCTCTATCAGGAGGCCCAGCGGCTGGCCAGCGGTCAGGCCGCCTACGGGGCGGACGTGGCGGGCTACGTCTCGGACACCCACCGGCAGCCGCCGCAGGGGGGGGATCCGCGCCACGCCGACATCGGCGCCTACGTCTCGGACACCCGGGGGCACGTGCAGGGCGGGCACGGGCACGGCGGGCACGGGCAGGCCACCCCCAGCTCGGGGGGGTTCGCCTCCTCTCACGGCGGCAACACCCCCACCCCGTCCTCGGGCGGCCTGGGCGCGGGCTACGGAGCCTGGGGCGCGCCGCCGCCCCCTCCGGCCAGCGGGGGCTTTCGCACCTCGACGGGCCAGGCGCTCACCCCGGGAGCGCTCGAGCCGGGCATGACCTTCAACCGCTACCGGCTGGAGGCCGAGCTGGGTCGCGGCGGCATGGGCGTCGTGTGGCGGGGGCGGCAGGTCGACCTCGACCGCGACGTGGCGATCAAGATGCTCCTGCAGGGGCAGCTCGCCCACGCCAAGCTGCGGCAGCGATTCCTGCAGGAGGCCAAGGCGGTCGCCCGCCTGGTCCACCCCAACGTGGTGACCGTGCACGACGTGGGCGAGGAGCAGGGGATCCTGTTCTTCACCATGGACTTCGTCGACGGCCCCTCCCTCTCACAGCTGCTCAAGACCGAGCGGGTGTCGCTGCAGCGGGCCCTGGAGATCGCCGAGGGGATCGCCGAGGGGCTCGACCAGGCGCACCGGGCCGGGATCGTGCACCGGGACCTCAAGCCCGCCAACGTGCTGATCGACCCCCGCGGGACCCCGCGGATCACCGACTTCGGGATCGCCAAGGACACCACCGCCCAGTCGAGCACCCTGGCGGGCGAGGTGCTCGGCACGCCGGCCTACATGGCGCCCGAGCAGGCCGAGGGGGCGGGGCGCGACGTGGACGGGCGCGCCGACCTGTACGCGCTGGGCTCGATCCTGTACCGCATGCTCACCGGCTCGCCGCCCTTCACCGGCGACACGCCCTACGACATCATCACCAAGGTCATCCGCGAGACGCCGATCCCGCCCCGGCGGCACGACCGCACCATCCCGGTGGAGGTCGAGGAGCTGGTCGTGGCCTGCCTCGCCAAGCGGCGCGAGGACCGGCCGGCCTCGGCCGCGGAGGTGGCTCGCCGCCTGCGCGAGCTGCGCGACGCCCTGTCGGGCGGCGCGCCGGTCGCTGCCCTGGGCGGCGGCGGCGCCGGTCGGCTGGTGGTCGCCGCGGTGCTGGCGGTCGTGGTGCCCGGCGGCGGGCTCAGCTTCGCGCTGTGGCGCCAGATCCAGGCCGCCGAGGCGAAGCAGCGGCGCCTCGAGCAGGAGGAGACGGCCCGCGAGGAGCGGGACCGCTTGCACCAGATCCAGCTCCGGCGCGAGGAGGGGACCCGCAAGCTGCGCGAGGCGGTGCGGCTGGAGCGCTCCCTGCCCGACGAGGCGCTGAGCCTGGCGGCCGAGGCGGCCCAGCTGCTGCCGGGCGAGATCGAGGCCGAGCTGGTGCACGGCCGGCTGCTGCTGGCGGTCTCGCAGGACGCGCGCGCGGCGCTCGCGGCGCTCGACCGGGCCGGCGAGAGCGGCGAGACGCCTAGCGACCCGCAGCGCCGGGCGCTGCTCCAGGTGCGCGGCGAGGCGCTGCTCGAGCTGGTGCGCGCCCGGCAGC
>JAWLGW010000271.1:0-1761 GCA_041690735.1 Planctomycetota bacterium | reverse complement strand
CGCGGTCGAGGACGTGGCGCGGGACCTGGAGCGGCTGGGGAGCGAAGGCCGCGCGGCCGCCGCCGAGCTGCGGGCCGACGCCGCCCTGCTGCGCGGCGAGGCCGACCTGGCGGTGGTCCAGCTGGACCAGGCGGCGCGAGAGAGCCCCGACGACGCCCGGCTGCGCCTGCGGCTGGCGGAGGTGCTCCTCCGCGCCCGCCGGTTCGCGTCCGCCGAGGAGCAGGCGGGCAACGCGATCGGCCTCGACCCCGACTCGGCCCGCGCCCTGGCGGTGCGCGCCAAGGCGCGCCTCGAGCTCGGCCGCTTCGACGGCGCCGCGGCGGACGCGCAGGCGGCCCTGGAGCGGAACGGCAACGAGCCGCTGGCCCGCGCGGTCCGCAGCGAGCTCGAGGAGCGTCGCCCGCCCGAGGAGCCGGACGCCCTCGAGGGGCAGGCGCTGCACCAGGCGACCCACGCCGCCCTCAAGGCCGGCCACGACGCGCTCAAGCTGCGCAACGGCGGCGAGGCCCTCCGCCAGCTGCAGGTCGCCCTGCGCGAAGCCCGCCCCACCTGCGCCACCGCCCTGTGGCAGCGCGCCACCCTGGCCACCTCGCTGCGCCAGGGGAAGGTGGCGATCAACGACCTCGAGCTGCTGCGGGCGCACGCCGACCCGCAGCAGGAGCCGGCGCGGATCCTCACCCTGCTGGCCCAGGCCCACCTCCTGCTCGGGGAGCGAGACCGCGCCGTGGGCGTCATGGACGAGGCCCTGGCGGCAGCTCCCCCCGTCGAGCAGGCGAAGCTGTATCTGGCGCGAGGAGAGGTGTACCGCGCCGCCGGAGACCGGGAGCGCGCCCTGGCGGACTACGAGGAGGCGCTCGCCCGCGACGACACCCTGGAGCTGGCCCACCACGAGCGCGCCCACCTGCTGCTGGCGGCCGAGCGGGCCGAGGAGGCGCTCATGGAGGCGCGGTGGCTGGAGGCGAACGCGCGTCCGAGCGGCCACTACGACGTCTTGCGCGGGGACTGCCTGGCGGGCGTGGGCCGGATCGACGAGGCCCGCGCCGCCTACGAGGCGGCCCTCGACCGCGGCAACGCCCAGGACAAGCAGCAGGCGCGGGCGAAGCTGGCCCAGCTGGGAGAGGTGAAGTGAGCGACGAGCGGCCGGCGACCCCCACCGAGGAGCCCGCCGCCGAGGGTCCGACGGCGACCGCCTCCAGCGACGCCGCTGCCGGAGATGGCGCCGTCGACGCCGCCGCTGCTCCGGGCCCAGAGGGCGGCACCGCGCCCGGCCCGGGCCGGGGAGGCGGCGGCAAGTCCCCCGCCCGGGACGTCCCCGCCAAGGAGGGCGGCGGTCGCTCGCCGGGCAAGGACGTCCCCGCCAAGGAGGGCGGCGGTCGCTCACCGGGCAAGGACGTCCCCGCCAGGGAGGGGAAGGGCGGTGACGCCGTCCCCGCCCCCGAGCCCGCCAAGCCCCCGCCCGCTCGTCAGGTTCCCGCCGAGGAGCAGGCGCCGCCGCCGGCGAAGGACGTCCCCAAGGACGCGGCGACGCCGGCCCCCCCAGGAGGGGACGGGGACGGGAGCGCTGGTGAGGGGGGCGCTGGTGAGGGGGACGCTGGTGAGGGGGGCGCGGGTGAGGGGGAGGGCGCGCGGCCTCGCCCCGCCAAGAAGGCGCAGCCGGTCACGCCCGACATGCTCCGGGCCGCCGCCCGCAGCCTCAAGGACGTCAAGGAGATCGTGCGCGAGGAGGCGCTGCGCACCTATCCGGCGACGGCGATCCAGGAG
>JAWLGW010000270.1:0-7619 GCA_041690735.1 Planctomycetota bacterium | reverse complement strand
CCTTCTTCGCCGGCACCTACGTCCCGCCCCACGACCGGTTCGGCCTGCCGGGCTGGACCACGGTGCTGGCGGCCCTGGCCGAGCGGTGGCGCGAGGACCGGGCCACGGTGGTCAAGGCCGGCAAGACGCTGGCGGACCTGCTGCGCGAGGCGGCCGCCGAGAGCGCCGCGGCGGCGGTGCCCGCCAGCCGGATCCGCGAGGCGGCCGCCGAGCTGGAGGAGGAGTTCGATCCCCGCCACGGCGGCTTCGGCCCCGCGCCCAAGTTCCCCCGGGCGGAGGCGCTGCTGCTGTTGCTGCGGCACCACCGCCGCACCGGCTCGCCGCGAGCCCTGGAGATGGTCCGCGAGACCCTCGACGCCATGGGGCGGGGCGGGATCTACGATCCCCTGGCCGGCGGCTTCGCCCGCTACTCCACCGACGCCCGCTGGCTGGTGCCCCACTTCGAGAAGATGCTGTACGACAACGCGCTCCTGCCCCGGGCCTACCTCGCCGCCTGGCAGCTCACGGGCGAGGAGCGCCTGCGCCGGGTGGCGGCCGAGACCCTCGACTACCTGCTGCGCGAGATGCAGGCCCCCGAGGGCGGGTTCTACAGCGCCACCGACGCCGACTCCGAGGGCGAGGAGGGCAAGTTCTTCGTGTGGACCCCCGCCGAGGTGCGCGAGGTCCTGGGCGAGGAGGCGGCCCGGGTGTTCGCCGCCGCCTACGACGTCACCGAGGGGGGCAACTGGGAGGGCAAGAGCATCCTCCACCTGCCGCGGCCCCTCGACGCGGTGGGCGCCGAGCTGGGCCTCAGCGCCGAGGCGCTGGAGGCGTCGCTCGCCGACTCGCGGGCCAAGCTGTACGAGGCCCGCAGCGAGCGCGTCCCGCCTGCCCTCGACGACAAGGTGCTCACGGCCTGGAACGCGCTCGCGATCGGCGCCCTGTGCGACGGCTGGCGGGTGCTGGGCGAGCGGCGCTACCTCGACGCCGCCACCCGGGCGGCCGACTTCCTGCTCACGACGATGATCCGCCCCGACCGCGGGCTGTATCGCAGCTACCGGGCCGGCAAGGCGCACCTGCCGGGAGTGCTGGAGGACTACGCCTACCTCGCCGACGCCCTGATCGACCTGTACGAGGCCAGCGGCCGCCGGCGCTACCTCGCCGCCGCGACCCTCCTCGCCGAGCGCCTCCTGCAGGACTTCGCCGACGTCGACCCGGATGGCGCCGTGACCGGCGCCTTCTACGCCACCGCCGCCGATCAGGAGGCGCCGATCGTCCGCTACCGCGAGGGGCACGACGGGGCGACCCCCTCCGCCAACGCGGTGGCCGCCCAGGCTCTGACCCGCCTCTCCTACCACCTCGACCAGCCCGACCTGCGCGCGGCCGCCCGGGTGGCGATCGACGCCTACGGGCAGAAGATCGCCCGGGCCCCCCGCGCCTTCTGCACCAGCCTGGCGGTGGTGGACCTCCTCGAGCGCGGCCCCCTCGAGCTGGCCCTGGTAGGCAAGCCGGGCCAGCAGGGCTTCGACGCCCTGTGGCGCGAGGTCCACCGCCACTACCTCCCCAACCGGGTCCTGGCCTTCGACGCCGGCGACACGCCCCTCGAGGAGGGCCGCGAGCAGCTCCCCCTGTTGGCGGGCAAGGAGGCCGCGGAGCCGGCCCTGTACGTGTGCCACAACTACGCCTGCGCCGCCCCGATCTCCGAGCCCGAGCGGGTGCCTGCCGCGCTGGGGGTGTAGGGGCGCGGCGGTGGCGTGAGCTGCCCGGCACGGTCAGGATCTGAGCGAGGGGGCGAAGCCGCCTGCACTCAGTGCTCCCGGGAGGCTGTACGCCGTGGCGGACGAGGACGTTCGACGACGCGAGCGGTCGGCGGCCGCGAGCGGCTCGCTCGAGGCAGAGGTGGAGCTGTCGCGGAGGCGCCGCCGGGAAGGGCTGCTCTCTGCTGAGGGGCTCGAGCTCGCCGCGAAGCTGGGCCACCCAGCCAGTCAGCGCCTCGTATACGGCCGGCTGACGATCGTGGCGTCCAAGAGCGAAGACGACTCGCTCGATGCCCTCGACGCCCTCGCCGAAGCCGTCGTCTCCTGGGGCGCCGTCCTCACCCAATCCCGCTGCCTGGCGGCCCTGCAGGAGGAGCTGCTGCCGTGGGCCCTCGGCTACGGCGACCCGGTGCGCGAGCGCGTCGAAGCGCGCGAGCGTGAGCGCTCCTCATGAGCGACGAGCGGCTCGGCGAACTGGGGCGTCGGTGGCGCGAGAGCGGCTCGGCTCGCTGATACAGACGGTCTCGTCACGGTGAAACGGGGCCAACGTCAGCGCACACGGCGACGCATCGGGTCGAGGTAGCGGACGGCCGCCTGCCCCGGAGCTCGAGTTGCAGATCATTCAGCAACGTTGCTAGTCTGCGACTGCCAGGCACTGATCGTCCTGGTTGGATCGTCAAGGAATGCCATGATGGACCCGCTCAGAGTCAATCGCTGGAGCGCCTGGGCTCTCTGCACCACGCTCGCGCTCGGCGGCTGCGGCGGTGGCGGCGGCGGCTCGTCGGCCACAGCGACGCCCGTCGTCACGTTCGTCGACGGGGCCCTTTCGCTCGATGAGGGCGGCGCCGCGACGCTCGAGATCGAGCTGCAGCTCCCGGGCACAGAGCCCCTGACGCAGTCGCTGACGGTGGACGTCCAGGCGTCGGGCCTCGCGAGCGCGGGTCAAGACTACGACCTTGCCCAGCAGACGGTGACGTTCCCAGCCGGCGCGTCCTCGGGACAGCGCCAGACGGTCGCGCTGTCCGCCATCGTCGACGGCCTGATCGAGGGCACAGAGACGGCCACCCTCGCTCTCCTCGCGCCGGCGGGCGTCAGGGTCGGCAGCCAGCCGAACGTGCTGCTCACGATTCGGGACGCCGACACCGCCTCACTTGCATTCGCACAGGATCGGAGCGCGAGCCTGGGTGAAGACGGGAGCCACCTCGTGACGGTGGTGCTGACCGCTTCGGGAGTGCTGGCCGTTCCGCTCGACGCGGCGGTCACCAGCGCCGACGGCACCGCCACCGCGGGCTCGGACTACACGGCGATCGCGAGCACCGTGACCTTCCCGACCGGCGCGGCGAACGGCGCCACGCAGGCGGTGGCCGTGCCGCTGCTCGACGACGTGGACCTCGAGGGCGACGAGACGCTGACGCTCACGCTCTCCGGCGTCTCACCGCCCGGCACCCTCGGGACGCGCACGACCCACGAGCTCACGATCACCGAGGACGACGCCGCGTCGCTCTCGTTCGTGGTCGGCTCCAGCGCCACCGTGAACGAGGCCGCGGCCTCCCAGCCCGTGACGGTGCGCTTGACCACGACGGGGGGTACGACCCTCCCGATCCCCGTGTCGGTCAACGTCACGAGCGCCGACGCGACCGCGACCGCGGGGCAGGACTACACCGCCGTGTCCGAGGTCGTGACGTTCCCGGCAGGCGCGACCGACGGCGCCACCGAGGTGGTAGACGTGCCGATCCTCGGAGACGGGCTCCTAGAGGGAGACGAAACCTTGACCCTGACGCTCACAGGGCCGACGACCCACGGCGCGCTCGGGCCGACCTCGACCCATACTGTGACGATCACCGACGATGAGACGTGCGTCCTGAGCTTCGAGACGGTCTCGAGCACCACGGGGACGGAGGCGCGCGGCGCGCTCCCCGTCCTGGTGGGCATGAGATCTAGCGGAGTCCTCGCCGTGGACGTAAGCGCCACGGTGAGCAGCGGCGGCGGCACCGCGACTGCGGGGACCGACTACACCGCGCTCTCCGCGGTGATCACCTTCCCCGCTGGATCGAGCCACAACGAAGCGATCCTCGTGGACCTCGAGACCCTCAGCGACACCACTCCCGAGGGCGACGAGACGGTCGTGCTGACGCTCGGGGCGGTGACGGGCCCGGCGACCCTGGGCAGCCCGAGCGTCCACACGGTGACCATCACCGACGACGACGGCGTGGTGCGCTTCGCCGCTCAGCGAACGGTGAGCGCGGACGAGGCCGCCGGGCTGTGCCCTGTCGACCTCGTGCTCCTCACGGACGGGGGGACGCTCGGCGCAGACGTCACGGTCCAGGTCGACAGCGCGGACGGGACCGCCACAGCGGGCGCCGACTACACCGCGGTCACGGGCCTGCTGGTGACGTTCCCCGCCGGTTCGGGTGACGGAACGACCCGGACCGTCACCGTGCCGATTCTCGCGGACGCCCTGAGAGAGGGAGAGGAGACGCTGACGCTCACGCTCTCGAACGTGACGGGCCCCGGCGCCATCGGTGGACCGGCGACGACCACCCTCCGCATCACCGACGACGAGCGCGCCTGGGAGCCCGCGAGCTCAGGACTCAAGGGCGCCTCCTGCCTGGCGGTGGTGATCGATCCGACCACGGACACGCTGTGGGCTTCCGGCGCCGACGGGTATGGCCATGCGGCGGTGCGCTCGACCGACGGCGGGTCGTCCTGGGTCCCGCGCGGCAGCGGGATGGACTTCCCGTTCATCGACCTGTGCCTGGACCCGACGGACGCGTCGAAGCTCGCCGCCAGCTACTTCGGCGCCGTGGTGCGCTCCACCGATGGCGGCCTGACCTGGGCCACCGTCACCCCACCTGGACTCGAGTCCGGAGGCAGCGCGCTCGCGCGTGATCCTTTCGCGCCAGCGACGCTCCTGGCAGGGCAGGGCAGCGTGATCGCTCGCACCAGCAACCGCGGCGTGACCTGGTCGACCCGCTCGCTCCCCGAGCGGGTGAGCTGGTGCGAGGCCCTCGCGTTCGACGAATCGACGCCCGGCCTCGTGTATGCCGCGACCTCGCGGGGGGTCTTCAAGAGCCTCGACGGAGGCCGTACCTGGGCGTGGACCGGGCACCACCGCGAGACGAGGCACCTCCTGATCGACCCCATGACCCCGACGACCCTCTACGCGGCAGGTCAGTTCGGAGTGTTCAAGTCGGTGGACGGCGGGGCGACGTGGTCATCCTGTCTGAGCGACAGCGTCTGGTGCCTGGCCTTCGCCCCTGGCTCCGTCACTACGATCTACGCCGGCGCTGGGAGCGGCATGTATGTCTCGACCGACGCTGGCGGTACCTGGACGCCGCTGGGAACCGGCCTCGGGCCGGCGACCGCGGTCAGGGCCATCGTCGGCATCTCAGCCACCCCCAGCACCCTGCTCGCCGCCACCACCGCTGGCCTCGCTCGGTCGACCGACAGCGGCGCTACCTGGAGCTACGTCGACGCAGGGCTCCTCGACCGGCCCGTGTGGGCCATCGCCGTGGCCGCCAGCGCGCCCGACACCCTCTACTGCGCGCCCAGCAACGGCTGCGCCAGGAGCACCGACGGCGCCCTTTCCTGGTCGCCGGCGGACTCGGGGCTTCCGGGGACCTTCGTATCGGCCCTCGCGGTCGATCCGACCGACCCCGCCCGGCTCTATGCGGGCACGACGTCGGGCACCTACGGGTCGAACGACGGCGGGAGCACGTGGGCACTGCTCTCGGCCATTCCCGTCACGCCTCGGGCGCTCGTCATCGACCCTGGGGATCCCTCTACGCTCTACTCCGCCAGCGCCAGCGGAGTCCATGTCAGCAGCGACTCGGGAGCGACGTGGCAGAGCATCAACGCAGGGCTTGGCTCGACCGACGTCCTGACGCTGGCGATCGACCCCGCCACCCCTTCGACGCTATACGCGGGAACCGTTGACGCGGGGGCGTACAAGACGACCAACGCCGGGGCCTTCTGGACGTCGATCAACACGGGCCTGACCGGAACCGGCGCGCAGCTCGCCCTCGCTCCAGGCGCGCCGACCACGGTGTATGCAGCGACCGGCGGCGCCGCCGGCGACGTCTTCAAGAGCACGGACGCGGGGGCGACCTGGAGCGTGGCGAGCTCAGGCTTGCCGGGTCCGCACTACGGCGCCCTCGCGGTCGCTCCCTCAGCGCCGGACACGGTGTACGTGTGGGTGAGCACCAGCCGGGAGCTCTACCGCTCGACCGACGGGGGTGCGACCTGGTCCCGCGCGAACAGCGGCCTCGAGAACGAGTTCGTGGTAGCCCTCGCGATCGACTTCGGCGATCCCGACGTCGTCTACGCCGCGACCACCGGCGCCCTGTTCAGGACCCGCACGGGCGGTCAATGAAGACCCGGTGCCCCCAGGGCCGACCTCGACCGCCGGGAGCTGTGAGCGCTGCGCCGCCGCGGGCGACGTGGAGGCCGAGGGACGCGAGCCGCAAGGCCGCTCGCGGTCACGCGCTCGGCAGCGGTCGCGAGCGAGCTGGGCACCAGGTCCGTCGCCGTGATCGTCCCGTCCGCGTTCTCCGCCAGGGTGAGCGTCTGTGCGCCCGTTCCCTGGTCCTGGCGTTTGCGAACGACTGCCTGACCCTCCCCGCGGGGCTGGAGTACGTGGACGACCTGGACACCGCCACGGGCGACTGGACGCAGTAAGTAGCCCGCCCGGGCAGGGAGCCCATTTCCCACGCCGCCCCCGTCGGTGCCGGCTGTTCGCGCTACGCTCTACCGCATGAACGTCCGCCCCGAGATTCCGGCCGACGCGGCCGACGTGCGCCGAGTCCACGAGCGTGCCTTCGACACCCCCGCCGAGGCGGGCCTGGTCGAAACCCTGACCGCCCGCCTAGGCGAGAGCTGCTTGTCGTTGGTGTGCGAGCGGGAGGGGGTGATCGCCGGGCACGCCCTGTTCTCACCCGCCGAGGTGGAGGGGCAGGCGGCGTGGCCGGTGTGGGTGCTGGGGCCCATGGCGGTGCTGCCCGAGCAGCAGAAGTGGGGCGTGGGCAGCAGCCTGGTCGAGGTGGGCCTCGAGGCCTGCCGGCAGCGGGGCGGCGAGGCGGTGTTCGTGCTTGGGCACCGGACCTACTACCCGCGGTTCGGCTTCGTGCCCGCGCCGCCGCTCGGCTTCACCTGCCGGTGGGAGGTGGCGCCGGAGTACTTCATGGTGGTCGAGTTACAGGAGGGCACGCTGGCCGGGCGCAGCGGCCGGGTGATCTATCCGGACGAGTTCGAGCGGGTGTAGCGGGAGTACCTTAGGGGGTTGTTAGGGTTCGCCTCCCGGCCGGGTTCGGAGGGAGGCGCTATCTTGTGCTCGTGCTCGACCTCAATGCGATCGCGCCCGATTCGCTGTACGCCTTCTCGCGAGCGGACTACGAACGCCTGGTGGGCCTGGGCGTGTTCCACGACGCGCACGTCGAGCTCTTGCGCGGCGTGGTGGTCGCCATGAGCCCGCAGGGCCCGTGGCACGCCGTCGTCGCGGCGCGGATCCACGAGGTGCTGCTGCGGCTGCTGGCGGGGCGGGTGTTCGTCATGAGCCACAGCCCCTTGCCGCTCTCAGCGAACAGCGAGCCCGAGCCCGACGTGGCCGTCTATCGCCCGGGGGCCGGCGTGGACGCGCTGCCCCAGGATCCGCTGCTGGTGATCGAGGTCTCGGACGCCTCGCTCGCCAAGGACCGGGGGCTCAAGCGCGAGCTGTACGCGGAGGCGGGCGTGCCCGAGTACTGGGTGGTCAGCCGGAGCGAGCAGACGGTCGAGGTGTACACCGAGCCTTCTGCGGGCGCCTACCGTCGTCGCGCGCGTTCGTGAGCGGACGGGCACGATCCGCCTGGTGACCTTCCCGGACGTGGAGGTCGCCGTGGCCGACTT
>JAWLGW010000269.1:0-7646 GCA_041690735.1 Planctomycetota bacterium | reverse complement strand
GCTCGCTCACCACCTCCTGCCCGTGGTATTGCGGGCGGGTGCGCGTGCGGCGGGAGGGGTCCTGGGGCGGCGACGCCGCGCCGTCGCCGGGGAGGGCGTAGCGCTCGCCCACCTCGCGCCACCAGGCGGCCCAGTCCTCGAACCGTTCGCCCAGGTCGGCGCCGGTGGTGCTCCGCAGCGCGCGCAGGATCGCGGCCTGCAGGCGGCCCTGCCGGTGACGGCGCAGGCCCTGCACCAGCGCGGCGACCGCCGCCCGGGAGCGATGGCGGGCCAGGACCTCCACCGCGGCCGCGCAGGCCGGCGGGTCCCCCTCCCCCAGCACCTCGGCCGCCGCCTCCAGGGCGCGGGGGTCCTGGCTCCCGGCCAGCGCGCTCAGCGCCAGGGCCGGGCGACGCCGGCGCAGGTCGAGCAGCCCCTCCAGCGCCGCCCCGTGGGGGCCCACCTGCCCCGCGGCGATCGCCGCGGCGACCACCACCTCGCGCGGACGCGCGCGCAGCAGCGGCGCCAGCGCGTCCAGCGCCTCCGCCGCCGCCGCCCCCTCGCCCGCGTGGAGCTCGCCCAGCGCCAGGGCAGCGGCGGCGCGCACGGCAGCCGGCGCGCCCCGCAGGCGCGCCCGCAGGGCCGCGCCGATCGCCGGGTCGCCGCAGGCCGAGGCCGCCCGCAGCAGCGCCGGCACCGCGTCGGGGAAGGGGGGCCGACGCGGCCGCAGGGCCTCGGTGGCGAACCACCGCCCCACCGCCTCCTCGCCCACCAGCACGCGCAGGGCCGCGCAGGCCGCGTTGGTCGGGCCGGGCGAGGGCTCGCGGTCCAGCAGCCGCGCCAGCGCCTCGGCCACCGGCACCTGCGGATGGCGCCGCAGGGCCCAGGCGGCGATCCCCTGCAGCGCCTCGTCGCCCTCCTGCAGCGCGTCGAGGAACAGGTCGGCCGCCGGCGGCGGCTCGAGGTCCGCCAGCGCCGTCAGCGCCGGCCGCCGCTCCTCGGCCCGCCCCCGCCGCAGCACGTCCTCGAGCAGCGCCGGCGCCGGCGGCACCCCGACCTCGCCCATCAGCCGCAGCGCCAGCGCCCGCAGCGGCGCCTCCCGCTCGGCGCGCCGCACGGCGTCGAGGAACTCCACGCACTCGGCGGTGCGGTGGGCCGTCAGCGCCCGCAGCGCCACCGCCCGCCGCTCCAGGGAGTCGCGCGCCGTGGCCCGGTAGGCGGCGACGAGCTCATGGAAAGGCGGCGGCTCGTCCTGCGCGCGGAGCGGCGCGGCGAACGCCGTCGCCAGCGACAGGGCGAGGAGGAAGGCGAACAGGCGCATGAGGGGAGTGTAGCGGATCGCGGGTTCTCCCTACGCCGGGCGGCCTCCCACGACCGGGAAGCGCGTGCACGCGACCGACGGCGTGCAGGAGTGGCAGCAACTGCGTCTGTTCGCGCCCACGCGAGGTGCTCCGATCCGCCGGCCGTCTTGCGACACCCTCCCCCCCCTCACCTCCCCCGCCTGCTAGCCTGATCCCCATGCCTCGTCCCCGGGGAGCCCTCTTCTCCATTGCGGCCGCTGCGGCGCTCGTCGCTGCCCTGGCCCTCGCCTCGCGCGGGCGCGCCGACGGCGAACCGGCGCCCCTGCGGCTGGCGGCGACGGGGCAGAGCCTGGGGGCCCTCGAGCCGTGCGAGTGCGTGGAGGGCATGCGCGGGGGCTACCCCCGGCGGATCGCGCTGGCGCACAAGCTGCGCCGCACCGGGCCGCTGCTGCTGGTCGACGCGGGCGACCTGACCGGCGAGACCTTCCACCCGCGGGTGCTCGAGCTCAAGGCGGCGGCCGCGCTGGAGCTGGCGCGGCAGGCCGACGTCGCCGCGGTCGCGGTGGGCGAGCGCGACCTGCGCCTGGGGGCGGCGCCCCTGCGGCGCCTGGCAGAGGAGGCGGGGGTGACCCTCCTGTCGTGCAACCTGCGCCGGGGCGACGTGCGCCCCTTCGAGGCGCGGCTGAGCCTGGAGGTGGCAGGGCGGCGGGTCGTCCTGGTGGGCGCGCTCGACCCCGCCCTCGGCGACCCCACCGGTGAGCTGGAGGTCGACCCGCCGGCGGCGGCCGTGCAGGCGGCCCTCGCCGACGCTCCCCCCGGGGCGCTGCGGGTGGTGCTGTTCCATGGGACCACCGCGGCGGCGGCCGAGGCGCTGGGCGAGCTCGCCGCGGCGGGGGCGATCGACGTCGTCATCAGCGGCCACGACGCCACCTCCCCTCGTCCGCTCCAGCGTCTGGGTCAGGCCGCGCAGGTGGAGGTCGTGCGTGATGCCCGGGCGCTCTCGGTCCTGACGCTGGCCGACGCCCCCGCCCTCGAGCACCTCCCCCTCGACGAGCACGTCCCCGACGACCCGGCCGCGCGGGCGCGGGTGGACCGCTACTACCGCGACGCCGAGGGCCTGCCGGCCCCGCCCCGGCAGCCGCCGCCCAGCGGCGGCGCCTTCGTGGGCTCGACGACCTGCCAGGGGTGCCACCCGGCCGCCTGGGAGGCGTTCGAGCGCTCCGCCCACCACCGGGCGCAGCTCAAGGTGCTCGCCAAGGAGCCGCGCCGCGCGAAGCTGGCCGAGTGCACCGCCTGCCACGTCACCGGGTTCGGCTTCACCGGCGGGTTCGAGGACGTCGCGTCCACCCCCCACCTGGCCGAGGTGGGCTGCGAGGCCTGCCACGGCGTGGGCGGCGACCACGTGGCCCGAGGCGGCGGTCGCGGGTACGGCGTGCGGCCCGGCTTCCCCGACAGCTGGCGAGCCGTGTGCGTCCGCTGCCATGACCCCACCAACAGCCCTGGGTTCGACCTCCACCGCGGCCTGGAGGCGATCCGCCACTGGGAGCCGCGTGGCGCCACCGGGCGGTGAGCCCGCCCTGCCGCCGGCGCTGGCGCAGGCGGTGGAGGCGCTGCGCGAGGTCCCGCCCGATCAGCTCGCCGCGCGGGCGGCCGCGCTGGAGCGCGTGCTCGCCGCGGCGCGACAGGAGCTCGACGCGGTCCAGCTCGCCCGCAGCGAGGGCGGCTCGCGCGCGCTGCGGGAGCTGTTCGTCGGCCGCGACGCGGCCTACGCCACGGCCGTCGAGTGGCTGGCGCGGGCGGCCGGCACCTCGCTCCCCGCGCTGATCGAGGGGGAGCGCGGCACCGGCAAGGCGACCCTGGCCCTCACCCTCCACCGCACCGGCCCGCGCCGATCCCGGCCCCTCCGGTGGCTCGAGGCCGGGGCGGTGCGGTCGGCCCCCGAGCTGGAGGCGGCCTGGACGAGCGCGCGCGCGGGGACCCTGGCCCTGCGGTGGGTCGAGCAGCTCCCCACCCCGGCGGCCGAGGCGCTCCTCGAGCTGCTGGCCGGGGGCGGGGCCTCCCCCCGGATCATCGCCACCTCGCGCCGGCCGTGCGGAGAGCTGTCCGAGGTGTTGCCCGCCGCCCTGGTCGATCGCCTGCGGGTGGTGCGCCTCCGCCTCCCGCCGCTGAGGGAGGCGCCGCAGGCGGTGCCCGCCCTGTTCGAGGAGCTCGTGCGGCGGGAAGCCGGCGCCGCGACGCTGCCCGAGCCGCTCCTGTCGCCCGACGCCGAGGCGACCCTGCGCGCCGCGCCCTGGACCGGCAACGTGGCCGAGCTGGCGGCCTGCGCCGGCGCCGCCTGGGCCGCCGCCGACGGGCGCACGATCGATCGGCGACACCTGCCCGAGGAGGCCGCGGGGGACGCCGCCGCGCCCACTCTGGAGGAGCTCGAGCGGCGCTGGATCACCGAGCGCCTGGAGGCGCTTGACTGGCATCAAGTGCGCACCGCCCACAGCCTCGGCATCGACCGCAAGACCCTGTACCGGAAGATCCGCCGCTACGGCCTGGAGCGCCGATGAGCCGTGGCCTCTCCGTTTCATCGATGGGAGACGTACGCTAGGCTCCCGCCCGGGAGTCGGCTCAACCCGGCGCCCGGGCAGGAGGCATCTTGACGTCGGCCAACGCAGGCATCGCGGTCACCGGCTCCGTCGCCTACGACCACATCATGAACTTCCCCGGCCGCTTCAAGGACCACATCCTCGCGGACAAGCTGCACATCCTGAACGTCTCCTTCCTGGTCCAGGACCTGCGCCGCCTGCGCGGCGGCTGCGCGGCGAACATCGCGCACGCCCTGGCGCTGCACGGCCTGCGTCCGCGGCTGGTCGCCGCCGTGGGGCGCGACTTCAGCGAGTATCGGGAGTGGCTCGAGGCGCAAGGCGTCGACCTGGAGGCGGTGCGGGTGTTCGACGACCTGCTCACCGCCTCGTGCTTCATCACCACCGACGGCGACAACAACCAGATCACCGGCTTCTACCCCGGCGCCATGACCCGGGCCGCCGAGCTCCGCCTCAGCGAGCTCCCCGAGCCCCCCGCCCTGGTGACCATCTCCCCCAACGATCCGGCGGCCATGAAGGCCTACCCCCACGAGTGCCGCGAGCTGGGGCTGCCGTTCCTGTATGACCCGGGCCAGCAGGTGATCGCCCTCTCCGGGGAGGAGCTGCTCGACGGCCTCACCGGGGCGCGCGCCCTGGTGGCCAACGACTACGAGCTGGCTACCGTGCAGAACAAGACCGGCTGCAGCACCGATGACCTGCTCGAGCGGTGCGAGGCGGTCGTGGTGACCCTGGGCGAGCGCGGCAGCCGGGTCCACCCCCGGGGCGAGGCGCCGATCGAGATCGAGGCCGCCCCCGTTCGCGAGGCGGTCGACCCCACCGGCGCCGGCGACGCGTTCCGCGGCGGCCTGGTCCGCGGCCTGGTCTCGGGCGCCGACTGGGAGAACAGCGCACGACTGGGCGCGCTCACCGCGTCCTACTGCGTCGAGGTGCAGGGCACCACGAACTATCAGTTCACCTGGGACGCGTTCGCGGAGCGGTTCAGCGAGGCCTTCGGGCTGGTGCCCAGCGTCTCGTAACGAAGGCGCGCAGGGGGAGGGGCAGTGGTAGCGGACGCGATCATCGCGGTCGTGGTGACGCTGATCATCGCGGTCGTGTTCTTCAAGATGCCCGACGACGAGGCGGAGTGGGGCGACCTCGACGCCGAGCAGGAGGCGTCGCCCGCGGCGTCAGCGAGCGAGGCCGCTCAGCCCGCCGCTCCTGAGTCAGCTGCTACCGATGGCGAGTCCGAGTCCGAGACGGCCACCGAGTCCGAGTCCGAGACCGAGACTGGGTCCGAGACCGAGGCCGAGTCCGCCACCGAGGCCGAGGCCGACACCGACACCGAGACCGAGGCCGACACCGAGACCGAGTCCGAGTCCGAGGCCGACACCGCGGGCGAGACCGACACCGCCGAGACCGACACCGCGCGGGATCCTCAGTGAGCGAGGTGCTGCTGCGGGAGAAGGTCGACTCCCACCTGACCTGGCTGGTCGAGCGCACGGCGGCCCTGGATCAGTTCCACGCCGGCAGCGCCCGGCTGGTGCTCAACGACTTCTGCGACTGGTTCGTGCGGGACGAGGTGGGGTCGCACCTGTTCGAGGCGGTCCGCACCCGCGCCCCGATCACCGCCAAGGACTGGCACGAGCAGGCGAACCGGGAGGCGAAGCTCCCGCCCCTCCCCGAGGACCCCCTCGCCGCCATGGGCTTCCGGTTCAACGTGCTGTGGCTGGTCCGCCGCGAGAAGGTGGACCTGAAGTACTTCGTCACCAACCACTTCCCGGGCACGTACCTCAACGAGTGCCTCATGCACTGGAAGCGCCTCATCGTGCACCCGTTCGCGGCGGACTGCCGGACCGTGGCCAAGCTGGGGCGAGCCCGCCTGCGTGAGGCCGACGAGTGGGTGGACGTGCCGGCCTTCTTGCACGACATCCTGGAGGGGCCTTTCCAGGAGCGCGCCTTCGGCCCCCGCGCCTGGACCGACGCCGACGACGAGGCGGAGGAAGCCGCCGAGGCACCCGCGCCCCCCGAGGCACCCCCGCCGCGGCCGGTCGCCGACGCCCCGCAGGGGCTGACCGCCGCGCTGGAGGCCCTGCACCAGCAGATCGCCCGCTCCGACGGCGGCGACGACGCCCTGCTCGACGTGGAGGCCCTGCGGCTCGAGGCCACCCGCCCCACGCCGCGACCGGACCGTGTCCGGACGCGGCTGCGTCGCCTCGCGGAGCGCCCCGAGCTCAACGCGGCCTGCGCCGCCCTCGAGCAGGCCTGGGCGCAGCGCTCCTGAGGCCGAGCGTCCCGTCGTGGGCAAGCCTTGCCCAGCGCCGCTCGTCCCCGTTTCGTGCCGTCGCACCGCCTGCGGCCGGGCCCGTCCCCACCACGGGTTAAGGCCGGCCGCGGCCGCGGCCCGCCGCTTGTTCCCTGCGCCACAGCCAGGGAGGCGGACATGGGACGGAGCCGACGGGGAGCGACGGGGACCGCGAGGGCGCTGGTCGTGCTGGGAGCGGCGCTGGGGCTGGCAGCCTGCGGCCCCCGGCAAGCCAAGGAGCCGCTGCCGGTGTTCCAAGCCGGCGAAGGAGCGCCGCGCCTGGCGGCGGCCAGCCTGCAGACGCCGCGCCACGAGCACACCGCCACCGCCGTCGGGCCCCGCGCGGTCCTCGTCGCTGGCGGACGGACCCTCCACCACCCCGCCACCGACACCGCAGAGGTGCTCGACGTCGCGAGCGGCCACTCGCGCCCCCTGGGCGCCCGGCTCACCACCCCCCGGGCCGGCCACGCGGCGGTCCTGCTGCCCGGCGGGGCGCCGCTCCTGCTGGGGGGACGCGACGCGCGCGGCCGCCCCCTCGCCAGCATGGAGCGGTTCGACCCCCGCCAGGAGCAGTTCGAGGCGCTGCCGCAGCGCCTCGCGCGGCCGCGGGATCGCGCGGCCGTGGCGGTGGTCGGCAGCGCGCTGTACGTGGCCTGCGGCGCGGGGGAGGACTCCCTCGAGGTCCGCTCCCTCGACGACCTCCGCTTGCTGGGGCGGATCGAGGGGCTCCCGGGGGGCGAGCGGGTGGGCGCGCAGCTCACCCCGGCCGGCGCCGCTCACCTGCTGCTGTACGGCGGGCGGTCGTCCCTCGACTCCTCCCGGAGCAAGCCCCCGGTGTGGATCGACCTCGCCGCCGGCAGCGCGTCCCTGGCGGAGGGGCTGTTCCCCGAGGACGCCACCTGCCTCGCGCTCCGCGCCGACGCCGAGGAGGTCGTGCTGGTGGGCGGCGTGGTGGTGCGGGGCGGCGACGCCCGCGCCTCCCGCCGCCTGTGGCCCAAGCGCCCCGCCCAGGTCGACCGCGAGCCGGCCTCCCTGGGGCTGTCCCTGTTCTCGGCGGCGCCCACCCGCCGCCGCCCGGTGTGCGTGGTGGGCCGGCGCGGGGTCCATGTGTTCGGCGGCTGGAACGCGGCCGGTCCCGTCGGGACCGCCGAGCTCCACCACGAGGAGCTGGGCGGCGCGCCCCTGCCGCCCCCCCGCGGCGGGCGGAGCACGTTCGTCGCGGTCGCGCTCGAGGACGAGGTGATCGCGCTGGTGGGCGGCCTGGCCGCAGACGGCCGCCCCTCCGCCCTGGTGGACCTCCTGTTCCCGGCGGGCGTCGCCAGCTCCCAGGGCGCCCTGGCCTTCGAGGCGGCCAGGGCCGAGGTGGCGGCGAGCGAGGCGCTCGCTGCGCGGGTCGAGCGCGCCGCCGCGGACCGGGCCGCGGCCGAGGCGGAGGTGGAGGGTTTGGACGGCCGCCGCCAGGCGACCGAGGGCGCCCTCGCCGCCACCCGGCGG
>JAWLGW010000268.1:0-7650 GCA_041690735.1 Planctomycetota bacterium | reverse complement strand
GGCGACGTCTCGCTGGCGGTGGTGCGCCCCACGATCGTGGAGTCGGCCCTGGCCTTCCCCTTCCCCGGCTGGAAGGAGGGGCTCCAGACCTCGGCGCCAATCACCTGGGCGATCACCCACGGGCCGGTGCGGGGGCTGCTCAGCCGCCCCGACCTCGTCCTCGACGTGGTGCCCGTCGACCTGGTGGCGAACGGGCTCACCCTCGTCGCGGCCGCCCTGCTGTCGGGTGCGCACGACGCCGCGCCCGGGGCCTACCACCTGGGCAGCTCCCAGCGAAACCCCTTCCCCATGCGCCGGGTGATCGAGCTGACGGCCCTCGCCCACCGCCGGCTCCACGCCCCGGTCGGCCTGCAGCGGCTCACCCGCCCCGACCCGGTGCCCGTCGGGGAGGCGCGCTACCGCGCCGCCTCGCTGCCGCTGCTGCGCCGGCTGGCGCGCGGCGGGCGGGCGGCCTTCGCCGGCCTGGCGGAGGCGCTGCCCGACCTGCGCCCGATCGAAGGGCACCCGGCCGAGGGGGGCGAGGGGGCGACGGCGCGGCTCGCCGGGTGGGCCGACCGCCTGGCCCGAGGCGCCCGCGCGGCGGCCGAGCGGGTCGAGGCGCTGGACCGGCAGCTCGCCACCCTGGAGTCGACCGTCGAGACCTTCCGGCCGTTCGTTCACGATCAGGCGCAGGTGTTCGCCGCCGACGGGCTGGCGCGGCTGCAGCAGGGCCTGCCCGACGAGGAGCGGGAGACGTTCGCCGCGGACCCGGCGCGCCTCGACTGGCGCAAGTACTGGCTGGAGGTGCACGTCCCCGGGCTGGAGCGGTGGATCTACCCCCGCCTGCGGGGCGAGCGGCCCGCCCCAGCCCCGCGGCGGAGCGTTATGTTCCCCGGCCGGTCGCCCGGCGCGCCCTCCGGGGCGGGCGCGGAGCGAGAGCGCCAGCGGCAGGAGGCCTCCAGGTGAAGGTGTTGGTGACCGGGGCCACCGGCTACCTGGGCGGCTACGCCGTCGACCGCCTGCTGCGCGCTGGCGCCCAGGTGACCGCCCTGGTGCGGGCGCCCGACGACGAGGCGGCGCGCATGCGCCTGTGGTGCGCCCTGCAGCTCCACCTGTCGGCCGACGTCCTGGCGGAGCGCCTCACCGCCGGCGACCTGCGGTTCGTGCGGGGAGACATCTGCGCGCCGCGCCTGGGCCTCGACCCCGCGGCCCACCAGGCCCTGGCGGAGGAGCACGAGGCGGTGGTGCACGCCGCGGCCTCGCTCAACCGGCGCTCGTCGCGCGCCTGCTTCGACGTGAACCTGCGCGGCGGGCTCGAGGTGCTGAAGCTCGCCCGGCGCATGCACGAGCAGGGCGGCCTGCGCCGCTACCTGCACGTGTCCACCGTGGCGGTCGCGGGCAAGCGGCGCGACGCCTGCGTGGGCGAGGACGAGGCGATCGCCTGGGACCGCTCGGACTGGGACCCCTACGCCCGCACCAAGAAGTTCGGCGAGCACCTGGTGAACGAGCTGCTGGAGGGCGCCTCCACGGTGATCGTGCGCCCCTCGATCGTCATGGGGGACTCGCGCTTCCCCGAGACGACGCAGTTCGACATGGTGCGCGCCTTCGTGGAGCTGGCGCGCCTGCCCCTGCTGCCGTTCCGACCCGAGGCGCGCCTGGACATCGTGCCGGCCGACTTCGTGGGTGAGGCGATCGCCGCGCTCACCCTCGCCGAGGCGCCCCGCCACCGGGTGGTCCACCTGTCGGCGGGGGAGGCCTCGCCCACCTTCGCGGACATCGGCCGCGCCGTGGAAGAGGGCCTGGGCCGGCCGCGGCCGCGCTATCTGCCCCGGCTGGGCCCCCTGTGCGGCGGCCTCATGGACGTCCTCGCCGACCGGCGCCGCCTGGGTCCAGTGCAGCAGGCGGCGGCGCTCATGAGCGCCTTCTGGCCGTACCTCGAGTGGGACGTGGTGTTCGACAACCGGCGCGTCACCGCCGAGACCGGCCTGCGGCCGGCCCCCTTCACCGGCTACTGCGGCGAGCTCATGCGGTGGGCCCTCGAGCAGCGCTTCCGGTATCCCTATCGCCCCTACCCGCCCCTCCTGGCCGATGTGGGCGCGGGCGCGGGGCTGGGCGGGGCCTGGCGGGCGGCCCCCGCCGTCACCGCCGGGCGGTGCGGGTAGTGGCCCTGCCGTCCCTCGCCGACGCCCTGCTGGAGGGGAGCGTCGCCGCGGCGATCGAGGCGGCGGCGGTGCGTCACGCCCTGGGCGACGGCGAGGCGCGCTGGCGACCGGGCGAGCCGCTGCGCCTCCTGCTGGTCGGCTACCAGGGGACGCGCAACACCGGCGCCGACGTGCGGGTGGCCGAGATGATCCGCCAGCTGCGGGCGGTGCTGGGCGAGGAGGCCCTGGAGCTGACGCTGCTCACCGCCGACCCCCGGCTGACGGCCGGCTACTTCCCCGGCGTGCGGCAGGTGCGGTTCCCCGACCTGTTCGTGCCCTTCCTGGTCCGCGAGACCGCGCGGCACCACGGGGTGGTCGCCTGCGAAGGCTCCATGTTCAAGAGCAAGTTCGCCAACGCCCTCACCTCGTTCATGGTCGCGGGGCTGGGGCTGGCGGCGGCGCAGAACAAGCTGTCGATCGGCTACGGCGCCGAGGCCGGCGACATGGACCCGGTGCTGCGCGCGCTGGTGGCGCGGGCCTGCAGGGGTTCGCTGATCGTGTGCCGCAACGAACCCTCCCGGCGGGTGCTCGAGGACCTGGGCGTCCCGACGGCGCCCGGCACCGACACCGCCTGGGCCTTCGACCCCGGCCCCCCCGAGGCGGCCGCGGACCTGCTGCGCCGGGCCGGGTGGGACGGCGCGGCGCCGATCCTGGCGGTGTGCCCGATCAACCCCTTCTGGTGGCCGGTGCGGCCGCGGGCGGGGCGGGCCCTCCTCGATCGGCTGGTCGGGCTGGGGCGAGACACCCGCTACCGGGCCCTCTACTACCACGAATACGGGGCCGCCGACCGCGACCGCTTCGCCGCCTACCTCGACGCCCTGGCGGAGGCGACCGGCGCCTTCGCCAGCGCGCGCGGCGCCTTCGTCGCCGTGGTGGGCATGGAGCGCCTCGACCGGGCCGCCTGCGAAGGGCTGGCTGGGAGGCTGGGGGGCGCCCCCTGCTTCGTCTCCGACCGGCACGACATGTTCGAGATGGTGGGGCTGCTGTGGCAGGCGCGCTGGCTGGTGTCGTCGCGCTACCACGCCATGGTGTGCTCCACCGCGGCCGGGGTCCCGGGCGTGGGCGTCAGCATGGACGAGCGGATCGAGAACCTGCTGCGCGACCGGGGTCAGGAGGAGCTGTGCCTGCGCGTGGAGGCGGGCGACCTGGCCGGGCGGCTGCGCGAGGCGCTGGAGGCGGTCGACCGCGAGCGCGAGGCGCACGCCGCCGCGGTGCGCGCCTCGCTCCCCCGGGAGCTCGAGCGCCTGGCCGCCATGGGGCGCGTCCTGCAGCAGCGCGTGGCGCTGCGGTATCCGGAGCTCCCCTTGCCCCCGATCTCCACCTGGCGCGAGGCGCTGCCGCCGCTGTCGCCCCGGATCGAGGCGATCCTTCAGGAGAGCTCATGACCAGCTTCGTGCACGCCCTGTTCGAGCGCCTGGCGGCGCACCCCTGGTGGACCGTGCTGGTGGAGGGGATCGGCCCCGAGCGCCACAGCGTCACGGCCGGGGCGCTGCTCGGGCGCGCCGCCACCTTCCGCGCGGCCCTCCGCGCGCGCGACGTGGAGCCGGGGGACCGGGTGGTCCTGGTGGCGGCCAACTCGGCCGAGTGGGTGGCCCTCGACCTGGCCTGCCTGGCCGAGGGGGTGGTCCTGGTGCCCCTCGACCCGCGCCTGCCGCCGGCGGAGCTGAGCGAGCGGATCTTCGACGCCGAGCCGGCCGCGGTGATCAGCGACGACGCCCTGGCGCTGGAGGGCGACTTCGTCCTCCTCGACCTGGCCGAGCTCGCCGAGGAGGGGCCGGCGCCGTGGTCGGCGCCGCGCGACGTGGCGCCCGACGCCCTGGCGACGATCCTGTACACGTCGGGCAGCTCGGGGGCGCCCAAGGGCGTCATGCTGTCGCGCCTCAACCTCGGCTTCATGCTGGGGCGCACCGAGCACCGCCTGGAGCGGCTGACGGGGCTCCCCCCGGGGAACGACCGGGCGCTGCACTACCTGCCCCTGTGCTACGCCGGCTCTCGGGTCCTGCTCCTGTCCTGCCTCCTGCGCGGCGCGCGGCTGCAGCTGGTGCGCGACCCGCGCCAGCTGGGGGAGCAGCTGAGCGAGGCGAACCCCGACTACTTCCTCAACGTGCCCCTGGTGCTGGAGCGGTTCCAGCGCCTGGCGGTGGCGGCGATCGAGCGGCGGGGGCCCGTGCCGGCCCGCCTGCTGGCCGAGGCCCGGGCCGCCTGGGCGCGTGTCGAAGAGGACCGGGGCAGCACGCGCGACCGGGCCCTGCTGGCCCTGGCCGGCCTGCTCCTGTTCAAGCCGCTGCGGGCGCGCTTCGGCACCCGCCTCAAGGCGCTGATCTGCGGCTCGGCGCCGCTGTCGCAGGACACCGAGCAGTTCTTCCGCATGGCCGGGATCGAGGTCTATCAGGGCTACGGCCTCACCGAGACCACCGCCCTGTGCACCCTCGACGTGGAGGGGCGCGTCCGGCCCGGCTGGGTGGGGCCGGCCCTGCCCGGCGTCGAGATGCGCCGCAGCGCCGACGGCGAGGTCCAGACCCGCGGCCCGCACGTGTTCTGCGGCTACTGGGGCCGCCCGGAGGAGACGCAGGAGGCGTTCGCCGGGGACGGCTGGTTCCGCACCGGCGACCAGGGCGACGTGGACGCCCACGGGCGGTGGCGGATCGACGGGCGGCTCAGCGCCCTGCTGGTGCTGCAGACGGGGCACAACGTGCCGCCCGAGCCGCTGGAGGAGAAGGTGCGCCAGGCCCTGGGGGAGGTCGAGCCCGCCCTCGCGGACGCGCAGGTGGTGGCCGTGGGGCACGGCCGCCCGTACGTGGCCGCCCTGGTGACCCCGCCCGAGGGGCGCGACCTGTCCGAGGCGGAGGTGCAGCGGGCCCTCGACGCGCTCAACCCCACCCTGCCGCGCCACCAGCAGGTGCGGCGGTTCGCCCTGCTCGGCGAGCGGTTCACCCCCGACAACGAGCTGCTCACCTCGAACCTCAAGCTGCGGCGCCGCGCGATCGCCGAGCGGCACGCCGCGGCGATCGAGGCGCTGTTCGCCCGGGAGGCGGCGCTGGCGTGAGCGGCACCCTCTCCTACAGCGGCGTCGCCGCCTCGTGGGCGACCGACGAGGACGGGCTGTGCGAGGTGGTGCTGCACGGCGCCCCCCTCAACGAGATCGGCGAGCCCATGCTCGAGGAGCTCGAGCGGCTGGTGAGCGTCCTGTCGGGCCCCGAAGCTTCGCCCGACGCTCCGCCCGACGCTCCGCAGGTCCGCGCCCTGCTCCTGCGGAGCAGCCGCCCGGGGGGCTTCTCGGCCGGCGCCGACCTGCGCGCCCTGCACCAGGCGATCGAGGAGCGCGGCCACGCCGCGGTGGCGGGGGAGGTGCGGGCCTTCCTGGAGCGGATCAACGCGGCGCTCACCGCCCTCGACGAGACGCCCCTGCCGACGGTGGCGGCGGTGCACGGGGTGGTGTTCGGCGGCGGCCTCGAGCTGGCGCTGGTGTGCGACGTGCGGGTCGCGGACCGCACCGCGCGGTTCGCCTTCCCCGAGCTGCGGCTGGGGCTGGTGCCCGGCTTCGGCGGCCTGGCCCGCCTGCGGCGCGACGTGGGCGGAGCTCGGGTGCGGGACCTGCTCCTGACCGGGCGCAGCCTCAACGCCGAGCGGGCGCGCGAGGCCGGCCTGGTGACGCAGGTCGTGGCCGAGGCCCGGCACGCCGACGTGGCCCGCCGGGTGGCCCGGCAGCTCGTCAAGCAGGACCCCGCCGCGGTGGCGGCGGCCAAGCGGCTGTCCAAGCCGCAGGTCCGGGGGCAGGTCGCCGAGGAGGTGGAGGCGTTCTGCCAGCTGTTCGCCCGCCCCCAGTGCGCCCGAGCCCTGGCGGACTTCGCCAGCCGCAAGGGCCCGTTCCCGTACCTGGCCTGACTCGGGTATCTTGCCGGGCATGAAGACGCTCGCCGTCGCCGCCCGCGTGATCGACCTGGCCCGCAAGCGGTTCGCTTTGCGTCCGGGCACCCTCCGCCCCGAGGACGACCTGTTCGAGTCGCTGGGGATCGACAGCGTGCAGGCCCTCGACCTGCTGTCCCTCCTCGAGCTGGAGTTCGGGGTGGAGCTGCCCGACTACGAGATGGCCGAGGTCCGGAGCTTCAACGACCTGGCCCTCAAGATCGGCGAGCGGCTGTAGCCAGCGCCCTGCCGGGTCTGCCCCTAAGGCCCGTCAGCGTTGCTCGGAGCTCACAGTGCGCTGCCTTGCTGGACCTCCTCGCGCCTTGCCAGGAACGGCGATGCCTCGCTGAGCTCGATCAACTTGTTTCCTTCCGGGCCCTTACGCGACCGCCGCCGCCGAGCTACCCTCGCGGTGTGAGCGGAGACGAAGGGACCCGACGCTTGAGCGGACCGCTCTCCACCCCGGCCGCGCTGCCGGCCGCCGCCCCCGCTGCCCCCGGTGTGCGTCCCGTCGCGCCCAGCGACGAGGCGCTGGAGGGGGCGTGGCGGCGGGGCTCGCGGCAGGCGTTCAGCGCCCTGTTCCGGCGTCACTACCGGGGGGCGGTGGCCTACGCCCTGCAGTTCGTGGGGGACGCCGCCTCGGCGGAGGACGTGGTGCAGCAGGCCTTCCTCAACCTCCTGCAGCGGCGCCGCGGCCAGGGGCGCTTCAAGGCGCTCCTGTACACCTGCGTGCGCAACCTGGCGCTCAACGAGCGGCGCCGCCGCGGTCGGCGCTACGTGGCGCAGACGGGGCTGCGCGAGGAGGACGCGCCGCGGGAGGCGCCGCCCCTCGCGGGCCTGGTGGCGGCGGAGGAGCGAGACCTGTTCCAGCGCGCCGTCGCGGCCCTGGAGGAGGAGGAGCGCGAGGCGTTCTGCCTCAAGGAGACCCGCGGCCTGACCTACGCCGAGGTGGGGCGCCTCATGGGCCTGCACCCGGACGCGGTGCGCCGGCGCGTCGCCAAGGCCTTCGCCCGCGTGCGGGCGTTCGCTTCGGAGCAGCGGGGGTGAAGATGACGAGCGAGGAGACGACCTGCGCGGACATGGACCTCCTCCGCTGCCTCGAGCCCGACCTCGCGGCGCAGCGGCACCTCGAGGGCTGCTACCTGTGCCAGGAGCAGGCCCAGGAGGCGGCGCGGGTGCGGGGGTGGGCGGCCAGTCAGCCGGCCGAGGGGTGGGCGGGGGCCCCGCCGCCCGAGGTGGAGGTGGAGGCCGCCCTGGCCGCGGTCCTGGCGCAGGGGCGCCCGGGGGGGCTGGCGCCGGTGCTGACGCGGCTGGCCGCCGTGGCGGCGGCGGCGCTGCTCGTGGTGGGGCTCACCGGCCCCACCCTTCTCCGGCTGCGGCTGCGCGGGTTCCGGGAGGCCCCGCCGACGGCGCAGCTGGGGATCACCGGCCAGGGGCCGGGCCAGATCGTGTTCTGGACCGTGGCGAGGTAGGCTGGCGCGCTACCTTGCAGGGGCTGTGCCTGTCCTTACAATTGGGCGCTTTGCGAGCCGGAGCGGTAGGCATGGCAGCGTCCAACCCCGAG
>JAWLGW010000267.1:0-7654 GCA_041690735.1 Planctomycetota bacterium | reverse complement strand
TCGCCGTCGAGCAGCTCCTCGACCGAGGACGGCAGCGGCCCGCGGACGGTCTCCCACTCGTAGTCCCCTTCCTCGTCGCGGAACACGCGCACGCTGGCCCCGGCCACCGGCAGCGCCAGGCGGCCGTCGTGACCGCCATGGAAGGTGCGCAGGTGCCGCACCAGCTGATCCCCCTCCACCGCCTCGACCGTGACGGTGTAGGCGAGCTGGAGCTGGTTCTGGTGCAGGGGCTGGCCGCCGCTCGACATGGACTGGCTCACGGCGCGCTCCACCCGCCACCGCTCACCGGGGCGCGGGAGGTAGCTCTGGCGGAGGTCATGGCCCGCGGCGGCCTGGCCGAGGGGGTCACGCGGCGGCGGCCCCTTGCCGTACGAGGGCGGCTCGGCCTGCGCAGGGGTCTGGGCGGGCGTCTGCGCGGGCGTCTGCGCGGGCGAGGGCGCGGGGCGGGGCTGCGGCGCCGACGCCAGCGGGTTCTTCACGCCCTCGGCGGCAGGCCGCTCCGCCAGGGGGTTCGCGACGGGGGGCGGATCCGGCGAGCGACGCGCCACCACGGGCTCGGACGGAGGCACGCGCTCCACGGGCGCGAGCGCCACGACGACCGCCAGGGCGATCATCCCCAGGGGGACCGCCCCCAGCCCCAGGCAGCCCAGGGCGATCAGGCCCAGCCGCCGGCCGCCCTTGCGCTCGGGGAGCGTCCGCGGCGCTCGACCTCGCGCCGGCAGCGGCGCGGGCTCGCCGCCCCGGCCGACCGTGGTGCCGCCGCTCGCCGCTGCCCCGCCCCCCGCGACGCCCCCAGGTAGCGGCGTCGCCGCGGCGTGGGTGGGCGGCCCCTTCCCCGGGTCCGACTCGAGCACCGTGGGGGCCAGCCCTGCGTCCTGCACCACCGTGGGGGCGTGGTCGGCAGCGAGGGCGGCCAGGGAGGCGTCCAGCCGCTCCACCAGCTCCTGCGCGCTGCCGAGGCGCTGCTCCCGCTCGCGCACCAGCAGGGCGTCCGCGATCGCGCACAGCTCGGCCGGGGCGCCGGGCACCGCGTGGGCCAGCGGCTCGGGGTCCTCGGTGGCCCGGTAGCGAATGATCTGCAGGGGCGTCTGCCCCTTGACCGGCACCCGCCCCGCGACGCAGGCGTACAGCACCAGCCCCAGGGCGTACAGGTCGGCCCGCCCGTCGATATCGGGCAGCCCGTCGCACTGCTCGGGCGCCATGTAGTGGGGCGTGCCCAGGATCGCCCCGGTGTGGGTCAGCGGCAGGTCGCCGCCCTCGAGGTCCTTGACCAGCCCGAAGTCGCCCAGCCGGACCTCGCCCTCGTCGCCCAGGAGAATGTTCGCCGGCTTGATATCCCGGTGCACGATCCCCAGCGCGTGCGCCCGCGCCAGCCCCCGCGCCGCCTCGCGCACCACCCGCGCCGCCTCCCGCGGCGGGAGCGGCCCCTCCGCCAGCCGGTCGGCCAGGCTGCCGCCCGTGAGCAGCTGCATGGCTATGTAGTGGGTGCCGCCGGCCTCGCCGACCTCATACACCTGCACCACGTTGGCGTGGGTCAGGCGAGCCGCCTTGCGGGCCTCGCGCTTGAAGCGCTCCAGGAACCCCGGCTCGCCCGCCATGTGGGCCGGCAGCACCTTGAGGGCACAGGGGCGGTCGAGGTCCTCGTCGAGGGCCCGGTACACCGCTCCCATGCCGCCCCGCCCCAGGGGTGCCTCGACCCGGTACTTGCCCAGCTTCTTGCCGACCAGCGGATCGGGAGCGCTCACGCGGCCGAACCTAACCGACCCGGCGACGTGCGCGCTACGGGGGCGCTACGCCGAGCGCGTCCCGCAAGGCGGCGGCGACGTCGCGCGGCCGGGCGAACCGCTGCGCGGGCTCGGGTGCGAGGGCGCGGGCGAGGACGTCCTCCACGGCCGCAGGCAGCAGGGCGCCGCGCTCGCGGGCGGGCGGCGGCCCCGCCAAGATCGCGCGGATCAGCTCCCGGACGCGGGTGTGCTCGGCGTGCGGCACCTCCCCCACCAGCAGCTCGTACAGGATCAGGCCCAGCTGGAACACCATGACCCGCGCCCCGCGCACCGACCCGTCCTGCAGCTGCTCGGGCGTCAGGGCGCGCAGCTCGTCGTAGCGGGCGTCGTGTGGCGGACCGGCGGGCGCCCGCTCGGCGGGGCCGGGCCAGGCGGCCAGCCAGTCGAGGGCGATCGACTCCACCACCAGGGGGCGCCCGCCGCGCCGCACCCGCACCGTGCGCGCGGCGTCGAAGGTGGGGTGCCGCAGGGCGTCGGCGAGCAGCTCCGCCACCTCGGCCAGCGGCTCGATCACCGCCAGGGCCTCGCCCGGCGCCAGCCGCCCCCGCGCCTGCGCCCAGGCCCGCAAAGACAGCCCCGGCTCCCAGCGCGTGACCAGACAGGAGAGCTGCTGCTCGGGCAGGGCACCCAGCGCGTACACCCGCGCGAGGTGGGGGTGGCGCGTGCTCGTCCAGGGGCCGGCGCTCCACTCGGCCCAGTCGCTCGCCCACTCGAGGTGAGGGTAGCGGCCGTGGTCGAACAGCGCGACGACGTATCGCCCCCCGTTCCCCCCGCTCGCCAGCAGGTCGACCCGGTGCTCGATCGACCCCAGCGGCCGGCGCAGTCGCAGGCCGAGCCGCTCCTCCACCAGCGCCTGCCACGCCTCCCAGCGCTGAGGGGGAACCATCCAACCCAGACGAGGGCCCACCTCGCCCCAGCTCGCTCGACGCCCCGACTCGGCCTGCAGCAGCGGCAGGAGGGCCGCCTGCACCACCCGCCGTGCGTGCGCGTCGTCGAGGCCGCGCACCGCCTCGGCCGGCGGAAGCAAGCTCACCTGGACGTCCAGCCAGGCGGCGCGGCAAGCGCCGACCGCCAGCCACGCGGTCGGCAGGTGGGGGTCCTCCGGCGCCGCCTCGTCGATCCAGGCCTCGAGACGCCGCGCCGCCGCCAGCGCGATCCCCTCGGCCTGCGACTCCTCCTCGGGCGCCGCCAGCCACCGCTCGGCCACAGCCAGGCAGGTGCTCCAGGGAGCCTCGGGGTCCAGCTCCTGCTGCAGGCGCAGCGTGCTCTGCCCCAGCCGGAGCGAGGTCTCGGGGGGCACGCTCTCGTCGCTGATCCGCCGGGCGTACAGGAAGGTGCCGTTCGAGCTGCCGACGTCCCGCACCCGCACCAGCCCATCGGGGAGCAGCGTGACCTCCAGGTGGTCCCGCGACACCTGCGGGTCCGCGAGCGGCAGATCGCTCCGCGAGCCCCGCCCCACCCGGACCGGCTGACCGACGCTCAGGCGCACCTGCCTGCTGCCGCTCGCCTCCCCCGGAGGCCTGAGCCACCGCAGCACCACCGCCGGCCGCCGAGTCGTCGCGGGCGCGATCCCAACGCTCTGCTGACGCGCCAGGGCGACCAGGGCCGCCACCAACGGCCCCCGGCCCCACTGCCCGATCCCCGCCAGCCACGCCTCGAGCTTCCCCGCTCCCTCGGGAGCGGCCGCCTGACACACCTCGACCGCCGGCTCGTACCCCAGGTAGGCGAACAGCAGCAGCCGCTCCCGATCCAGCGACCCCAACCGCAGCCGGGCCCGCAGCAGCCGCACCGCGGCGCCGTGGTCGCCGCGCGCCGCCAGCCGCTCGAGCTCGCGCAGGTCCGCGTCCGCCACCCGGTCCTCCCCGCGCCGACTCTACCGCGAGGCAGCGAGCGGCAGCGGCCAGCCCCGCTTGCCATACTCCCTTCCGTGAGCAGTCCCTCCAGCGCGACCCCCTCCCCTGGCGGCCCCGTCCGCCTGGCCGACGCCCTGCGCGCGGGGCCGCTCGGTGCCCACAAGATTCCGGGCTCGGCGATCGGGCCCTACCTGATCGAGCGCGAGCTCGGCCGCGGCGGCATGGGGGCGGTGCTGCGCGCCCGCCACCAGGGCACCGGTCAGGCAGTAGCGCTCAAGGTGCTGCTGGCGGGCTCCGAGGCGGGGGAGCGGGCCCGCAAGCGGTTCGTGCGCGAGGCGAAGCTGGGCGAAGAGCTGGGCGAGGGCGTGATCGCGGTCCTCGACACGGGCGAGGCGGACGGCCTGCTGTTCATCGCCTTCGAGTTGATCGAGGGCGGAACTCTGGACGAGGCCTGGGAGGGTGCGAGCCCGGCCGAGGTCGTCGACCTGCTGCTGCCGGTGCTGCGCACCCTCGCCCGGGCCCACGCCCGCGGCGTGGTGCACCGCGACCTCAAGCCCGCGAACATCATGGTGCGCGCCGCCGACCGTCAGCCGCTCCTGGCGGATCTGGGCCTGGGCCGCGACCTCGCCACCTCCTCATCGCTCACCAAGACCGGCGCCCTGCTAGGCACCGTCGCCTACATGGCGCCCGAGCAGATCAAGGGCCAGCAGGCCACGCCTGCCACCGACGTGTACGCCTTGGGGGTGATCCTGTACGAGGGGCTGACCGGCGAGCAGCACCTGTCGGGAAACATTGCCCAGCGCTACGCAGCCATGCTGTCGCGCGCCCCCGAGCGGCCGAGCGCCAAGAACCCCGCCGTGCCGGCGGCGCTGGACGCGATCGTGCTCCGCTGCCTCGAGGCCAAGCCCGAGCGCCGCTTCCCCGACGCGGGCGCCCTGGCGGACGCGCTGCAGGGCCTCCGGACGGACGCGGCGCCACGCGGCAAGCGAACGCTCCCGCTGCTGGCGGGGAGCGGCGCGCTGCTGCTGGCGCTGGGCGTGGCGATCGGCCTGGCGGTCGGCGGCGGCGAACCCGCCCCCTCGGCGCCCGCGGCGGCGTCGAGCGACCCGCCCGCCCCGGCCGGCCCCGATCCCGAGGTCACCTACCGCGCCCGGCTGGCCCAGGTCCTCCTCGAGCGCGACCCCGCCCGGCGTCTGGCTGCGGCTCAGGCGCTGCGCGCCCACCACCCGGATCGCCCCGAGGGGCGCGGGCTGGTCGCGGCCGCCGCCCCCTGGATCCGGCGCGAGGCCCAGGGCCCGTGGCCCACGCCGCGGGGGACTCTCACCGAGGCCGCCGTGTACGACCCCGACCAGCGGGCGGTGCTCCTGTTCGGTGGCTGGCAGGGCGGCGAGGAGGGCTCCAACGAGCTGTGGGCCTACGCCGACGGAAGGTGGCAGGAGCTCGTCCGCGCGGACATTCCGCCGCGACCGCGGTGGCTGCACGCCTGCGCCTACGACGCCGCTCGCTCGCGGCTGGTGCTGTTCAGCGGCTGCCAGACCTCGAGCAACACCCTGTTCGACCTGTGGGAGTGGTCGAGCCGCGAGGGCTGGTCCATGCGCGGTCAGGAGGCGATCGGGCCGGCCTATCGGACCGCTCACGCCCTCGCCTACGACGCTCGCCGCGAGGTGGCGGTCCTGTTCGGCGGCAGGACCGACGACCGCACGGAGCTCGGCGACCTGTGGGAGTGGAGCGGCGCCGGCTGGACGAAGCACGAGCCGACCGGGGGCCCCTCGGCGCGCTTCAACCACGCCCTGGTCTACGACGCGGCCAACGAGCGGACGCTCCTGTACGGCGGCACGTCCAGCGGGACGTTCCGCGACGACCTGTGGGCCTGGGACGGTGAGCGCTGGCAGCCCCTGGCGGCGGACGGGCCGCGGCCGCCCGCCCGGACGACCCCCGCGCTCACCGCGACGGACGACGGCCGCCTGCTGCTGTTCGGCGGCTGGCAGGGCAGCCAGCCGCAGGGCGACACCTGGGTGTTCGCGCAAGGACGCTGGGAGGAGCGCCTCCCCCTGGAGGCGCCCGCTCCCCGCCGAGGCGCCGCGCTGGTGTGGGACCCCGAGCGCAAGACGGCGGTGCTGTTCGGCGGGCAGCGCCCCGGCCACGGCCTCCGGGACGACGTGTGGGAGTACCGCCTCGACGGCGAGCCGCCCCCGGCCGCAGCGCCAGCCCGCGCGTTGCCCGACGACTCGGCCCAGGTCGAGGCGCTGGCCCGCCTCGCCCCGGCGCTCCAGCAGCCCCCCGGCCTGGGCCAGTACGAGGCGGTGCGCGCCGTGGCCCAGGCGTTCCCGACCGACCCCCACGCCGCCGCCCTGGAGGCGGACCTCCGTCCCTGGCAGCGGCGCACCTTCCCACAGGACGCGACGCTGCCGAGCCCCCGCCACGCGCACCGCAACACCTGCGCCTACGACCCCCACCGCCGCCGCATGCTGGTGTTCGGCGGCTTCGGCGGACGCCGGCTCTTCAACGAGCTGTGGAGCTACGACGGGGACACCTGGACCCTCGAGCCCGCCCCGGGCCAGGCGCCCGTCCCCCGCTACGCCTCCTCAGCCGCCTTCGACATCCGCCAGCGCCGGTTCGTCCTGTTCGGGGGTCGGACCGCCCGCGCCCAGAGCAACGACCTCTGGACCTGGGACGGCGTCGGCTGGACCGAGCGCCAGCCTCCTGCGCCACAACCCAGCCGACGCGGCTGGCACGCGGCCGCCTACGACGCGCACCGAGGCCTCTTCGTGGTGACGGCAGGCTCGCACGGCGGCGACCCGGTCGACGACACCTGGGAGTGGGACGGGACCTCCTGGCGTCAAGGTCCCAAGGGCCCCCCAGCCCGAAACTCCCACTCCATGACCTACGACCCGGCCACCCGACGGATCCTCCTCCTCGGTGGCAGCAGCAAGACCGACCTGTGGGCCTACGACGGCACCTGGACCGAGCTCCACCCCCAGGGCCCAAGCCCCCTCCCCCGCACCGGCCCCGGCTTCGTCTCCCTAATGGACGGCCGCTGCCTCCTCTTCGGCCCGGGCCCAGGCACCTGGCTCCTAGAGCCCGCCACCGCCACCCAGCCCCTCCGCTGGACCGAGCGCCACCCGGCCCAGGAGCCCGAACCAAGCAACTGGCACGGCCTCGTCTACGACTCCCACCGCCGCCAAGTCGTCCACTTCGGCGGCAGCCGCGGCAAACGCCACCACAACGAAGTGTGGGAGTACGCCCCCTGACCGGGCCCTTGCCGTCCCCCCAACCCCTTGCTAATCTCTCGGGGCTCGCGGGTGTAGCTCAATGGTAGAGCATCAGCTTCCCAAGCTGAGGGTTGTGAGTTCGAGTCTCATCACCCGCTTCTGACGCAAGTCATGACAAGAGGGGCGCTTACGAGCGCCCCTCTTTGCGTCCGGAACCGCCCTGACGCGCCGCGTACAGCCATTTGTACAGCCATTTCCCCGCGAGGCCGCCTGGCAGGCGGCCTCCAGCCGTTCCAAACGGCTCAGGAGGGGTTGGTCCGCCCCGTGCAGTGGGCCACCAGGAGCGATCGGTCGTCGGCCCGCAGCTCCACCTCGGCCGCGTCGAGCAGCTCGCGCACGGCCAGGGCGGAGTCGCGGGGATCGATCAGCTCGGACTCGAGGTCGAGGTAGTGCTTGATCCCGGTCTGGCTGCCAGCGAGGGCGTCCCACAGGTCGGTCAGGTCGTCGTCGTGCGTCGCGTGCCCGAGCTGCTTGTCGATGCAGGCGCCCGGCACCCGCCGCACCCGGGCCCAGGTGTGGTGGGTCTTGCGGATCGAGGCCAGCACCTGCCCCCGCCGCCGCTCCTGCCACTCCTCGCGCAGGTCCTCGAGCAGCGCCGCCACCTGCCGGCGAAACGGCGGCGATCGCGTCGCGGTGCCGCTGCGAGACCAGCTGGGGGTTCCCCTGCACGCCCACCCGCACCCTGCCCGCCAGGAGCGATCGCGACACGTGGACCGCGAGCTCGAGGTCCCGCGGCGCGTCCTCG
>JAWLGW010000266.1:0-7670 GCA_041690735.1 Planctomycetota bacterium | reverse complement strand
AGAAGAAGGTCGCCAAGAAGAAGCCTGCCTCCAAGAAGAAGGCGACCGCCAAGAAGAAGGCGACCGCCAAGAAGAAGGCCGCCTCCAAGAAGCCCGCTTCCAAGAAGAAGCCTGCCTCCAAGAAGAAGCCTGCCTCCAAGAAGAAGGCCGCCTCCAAGAAGCCCGCTTCCAAGAAGAAGGCCAGCAAGAAGAAGGCGAAGGCGCCTACCAAGAAGAAGGCCGCCAGGAGGAAGCGCTAGCGGACGGCCGGTTCGTGAAGGCTTGGATCGGCGATTGGGAGGCGCGGATCTACGAGCGCGTGCAGTCCATCGGCTGCGCCTCGGTCCGGGAGCTCCTCGCCTCCTTCCCCGCCGAGGGCTACGTGGCGGTCGCTCGTCGGCTCGGGGAGGACGTCGTGGGCGCTCAGCTGCAGAAGCTGCAGGTCGCCGAGGCGCTCCGTGCGGACGACCTGCGGGAGGCGGCCTGCGACTGGCTCAGCCGCGCTCTCGCCCACGGGCTGGAGACGGGCTGGGGCGAGGAGAGCGATCAGGCCGTGTTCCGGCGCGCCAGCGCGTACGCCAGCTGGAGCGGCGGCCTGACCACTCACGCGAGCGACGCCTACGCGAGTCGATGCCAGCAGGTGTGGACGGCCCTGAAGGCGCTCCAGCCCCCCGCCGACTGGCGGCCCCAGGGTGCCCAGGATCCGCTGCTGCGAGCCGCCTTCGACGCCGGCTGGAGCCAACCTGCGCCCTGAGCACCGCGCTTCTCCCACGTCGGCACTCAGTCGAAACGGGGACCTGCAGAGTCCGACGGGTCGACCGGCGCCGCGGCGACCATGGAACGACTCGGGACAGAAGGAGGCGAGCTTCCAGGAGAACGCCAGTGGCCTCCCTGACCCTGAGGCCTCGACCACACAATCGCCGCGAAGGATGCGTGTGCGCTTCGCTTCTCCGTCAGGTCCTCGAGAGAGATATTGGGCGCCTGATTCGACGGGTCGAGATCTGAAGCAGATGGTCCAAATCCAAGCACTCCTCCACGTGATCAGCCATCGCTTCGAGGGCCTGCTGAGTCCGAGCATACTGCACGTGATCACCTGCGAAACCTCGAGCCAGTGAGCCGAGGAAGCTCGTGCGGAAGCCGTCGTTGTGGAGCAAGCCGTGGAGATAGCAGCCCCACACGGCGTATTCGCCTGACGCCGCGCCATGGGGTGCGCCTTCGAGGCGCAGGAAAGGACGGCTGCAGTCAGGGCCCTCGGTAGTCCCGACGTGGATCTCGTAACCCCGGACGTCTCCAACGAAGGGTAGCCCTTCTCCCACGACCTCGCGAACGACCTTCGTCTCCTGACTCATTGTCGTGCAGACGTCAAGCAGACCGAGCCCGTGAACCGTCCCTGCAGTGCCATCTCGCCCGCAGGGGTCTGAGATCGTCCTTCCTAGAATTTGGTAGCCGCCGCAAATCCCGAGCAGTGCTCCGCCACGCCGAGCGTAGGCCAGCAAGTCCACGCACCAGCCCTTGTTGCGGATAAAAGCCATGTCCGAAAGCGGAGACTTCGATCCCGGCAAGACCAGCAAATCGAAGCCCTCCTGCAGCGGACGGCTGAGGTCCAGCCAGCGCAGGTCCACGCTCGGGTCTGCACGCAAGGGATCCAAGTCATCCAGATTGGATGCGCAGGGATACTGGACGACGCCGACACGGATGGCCCGCTGCTCGAGGCGCTGATCGGGCCGGACGGCGGCGTCCTCGGCAGGAAGGTCGAGTGCGGCCACGGCGAACGGCACCACGCCGAGGCATGGCAAGCCCGACCGCGCCTCAAGGTACTCGATGCCTCCGCCGAGGAAGTCTAGGTCACCACGGAACCTGTTCAGGATCAGGCCCTGCACGCGCCGCGCGTCATCCGTCTCTTCGAGCACGCGGAGGGTTCCGAGCAGACTCGCGAACGCCCCGCCCAGGTCCAGGTCCCCCACCAGCACCACCGGCGCATCGACCAACGCAGCGAATCCCATGTTCGCGAGGTCAGTTGGGCGAAGGTTGATCTCAGCGGGTGACCCGGCCCCCTCGATGAGTACGAGGTCCGCGTGGTTGGCTACCTCCTCGAATGCCGTCGTCGACTGCTTCTTGAGGTACGTATGGAGGGTCGAGAGCTCCGTCCCTTTAACGCTGGTGAGCGCGCGCCCCCGCACAACAACCTGGCATGCTCCCCCAGCCTCAGGCTTCAGGAGCACTGGGTTCATCAGAGGCGACGGAGGAAGGCCCGCGGCGAGTGCCTGCAAGGCCTGTGCTCGAGCGATCTCGCCGGCGACCGTTACCGCGGAGTTGTTCGACATGTTCTGGGGCTTGAAGGGCCACACTCGTATGCCCCGGCGCCGGAAAGCGCGCGCCAATGCAGCCACGAGCAGGGACTTTCCCACGCCGGTTCGGGTGCCTTGCACCATGAGCCGAGCGGTCACCGCTCACTCCTTGGCACGGATAGCCTGTACGTCTCCGTGATAATTCGCGCGAGAGCTCCCGCCGACGACGAACACGGTCGAGCCCAGAGCGATACACGCATGCCCCCACCGCTCGCCCAGCAGGCGGGAGCGGGCGAGGCGCCAGCGCGAGAGCGTGCCGTCCTGCCGCAACTCCGCGTATTGAATCATGTCCAACACGTTGCCCTCCCCCGCGTTGCCACCGAGCGCGACCAGGAAGCTCCGCCCCGCCTGCTCAACAAAGACGAGGCCGTGGCCGTAGCTTGGGACTCGAGGTTCAGGGTGGGTGACCCACGGTGCCAGGGAGCCGTCGGGGCGAATCTCCGCCGACTGAGCGTCCTCGAACACGTCATCGATCGACATGTCTCCCCAGCCGCCAACCACCCACAGGCGGCCGCCCGCAATCAGCACGCCGGGCGCTGAGCGACCTCCCTTGAAGCGGAACGAGGCGAGCCGCCAAGGACCGACCGTCCCGTCCTCGCGGACTTTCGCGAACTCCACGCTTCCAAAGTGGACGGTGTCGCTCCCGACCTGACCGACGCCGCCCACTGCATACAGGAAGGTGTCGCCCGAGCTCATCCGGTGCACGGCTAGCCCTGCGCTGTTGCGTGGGATGTTCAGCTCCTGCTTGCTCACGATCCACTTGTCCACCGTCCCGTCCGACCTCATGCGAGCGGACTCCACGAGGCCCAGATAGCTCCAGTTCGCCGTGCTGCCGCCGACAACGAACAGGCGATCTCCGATCATGACCGCCGAGTGCCCTGACCGCGGTGCTGTGAGCTTCCCTGCGTTCCTCCACTCTCCCAGCTCTCCCTCCGCGTTGGTGCGTGCAGAGAGCACGTCCCTCAGCACGACGGTCTGCTGGTCCTCGACGTAGTAGCCGCCCAGCACGACGAGCCTGTCACCGGCGCCGACTGCCGCGTGGGAGACGCGAGGAGTGGGAAGCGCGCTCTGTTGCTCGGCAACCTCGAGTTGGAGGGCGTGCTCCTGGATCTGCGCCCCGGCCACGCTCGCGAACAGGAAGGGGAGCAAGCAGCCGCAATAGACTCCGTACTTCACTATGGTCTCCCTTGCTAAGCCCGCCAGGTTACCCGAGTCGGCATGCCTCTGCGTCGCCGCAGGAGCGCGAGCCCCCACGCCAGGTCGTCGTGGCAGCAGGGACAACGCAGGCGCGGGACGGGACGCTCACGGAACTCCACGCCCCGAGCATACGTCCCCGTACAGACCGACGGCCGACGCCAGGGGCGCCGGCCGTCGATCGGGTTCTAGGTATGCCTGGCGAGAGACTCGCCGCCGGCGAGTCTACTTCTTCTTGTTCGCCTCGGCCTCCTTGATCAGCTCCTCCTGCACGGACGCCGGCACCGGCGCGTACTTGGAGAACTCCATGGTGAAGGTGGCCTTGCCCTGGGTCGAGGAGCGGAGGTCGTTGGAGTAGCCGAACATCTCCTTGAGCGGCACCAGCGCCACGATCTTGGCGTCGCCGTGGCTGGTGGTGTTGCCCGCGATCATGCCGCGCCGCTTGTTGATGCTGCCCAGCATGGTGCCCGAGAACTCCTCGGGGCCCTCGACCTCGACCTTCATGATCGGCTCGAGGATCACGGGCTTCGCCTTCTTGTACACCTCGCGGAAGGCGAACTTCGCCGCCGTCTGGAAGGCCCGGTCCGAGCTGTCGACCGCGTGGCTGTTACCGTCGGTCAGGACCACGCGCACGCCGACCACCGGGAAGCCGATCAGCTGCCCCTCGTCGAGGGAGCCCTTGAAGCCCTTGTCGCAGGACGGGATGTACTCCTTGGGGATCGCGCCGCCGACGATCTTGCTCTCGAACTCGTAGTGGGCGGCCTCGCCCTCCATGCTGTCGAGGTCGAGCGGCTCGATGTAGCCGGCCACCTTGGCGTACTGACCCGAGCCACCGGTCTGCTTCTTGTGGGTGTACTCGAACTCCGCCCGCTGGGTGATCGCCTCGCGGTAGGCCACCTGCGGCGCGCCCACCTCGACGTCCACCCGATACTCGCGGCGCATGCGCTCGACGTACACCTCGAGGTGCAGCTCGCCCATGCCGCCGATGATCGTCTGGCCCGACTCCTCGTCCTGGCGGACCCGGAAGGTGGGGTCCTCCTTGCTGAAGCGGTTGAGGGCCTTGGAGAAGTTGGCGTAGGCGGCCTTCTTCGCCGGCGCGATCGCCAGGGTCACCACGGCCTCCGGGACGTGCATCGACGTCATGGCCAGGGCCTGGGTCCCGTCGGTGAACGTGTCGCCCGACGAGCACTCCACGCCGAACAGCGCCACGATCGTGCCGGCCTGCGCCTCCTCCACGTCGTGCATCTCGTTGGCGTGCATCTGGACCAGGCGCCCCACCTTCACCTTCTTGCGGGTGTTGGTGTTGTGGATGAAGTCACCCTTGCGCAGCGTACCCCGGTAGATCCGGCAATAGGTCAGCTGACCGTACTGCCCGTCCTCGAGCTTGAACGCCAGCATGACCAGCGAGTCATCCGGGTCCGCCGTCAGCGTGACCGGCTCCTCGCTCTTGGCCGTGTCGAGCGCCTCGTAGGTGCGATCGACCGGGCTGGGCAGGTAGCGGAGCACGTTGTCGAGCAGCGGCTGCACGCCCTTGTTCTTGAAGGCCGAGCCCAGGCACACCGGCGTGATCTTGCGCAGCAGCGCCGCCGCCCGCAGGACCGGGTAGATCTCGTCGGCGGTGATGTCCTCGCCCTCGAGGTAGCGCTCGGCGATCTTGTCGTCGAACTCGGCCAGCGCCTCCAGCAGCTTGCCCCGCTGCTCGTCGACCACGTCCGCCAGGTCGGCGGGCACCTCCTCGACGCGCACGATCTCGCCGTTGTCGCCGTCGAAGTAGTACGCCTGGCGAGCCACCAGGTCGACCACGCCCTGGTGGTCGCCCTCGAGCCCGATCGGGTGCTGGATCATGACGCTGTTGTGCCCCAGCTGCTCGCGCAGCTGCTCGCACACCCCCAGCGGATCGGCGCCGGGCCGGTCGCACTTGTTGACGAACGCGATGCAGGGGACGCCGTAGCGCCGCATCTGGCGGTCGACCGTGAGCGACTGCGACTGCACGCCGCCCACCGAGCACAGGACCAGGATCGCGCCGTCCAGGACCCGCAGGGCCCGCTCGACCTCGATGGTGAAGTCGACGTGGCCGGGGGTGTCGATGATGTTGATCGCGTGGTCGCTCCAGTCGCAGTAGGTCGCCGCGGACTGGATCGTGATCCCCCGCTCGCGCTCCAGCTCCATGGAGTCCATCTTGGCGCCCACGCCGTCCTTGCCCTTGACGTCGTGGATCGCGTGGATGCGACCGGTGTAGAACAGGATCCGCTCGGTCAGGGTGGTCTTGCCCGAGTCGATGTGGGCAGAGATACCAATGTTGCGGATGCGGGCCCGGGTGGAGGTCGGGGCGGTCATGGTGGCAGTCATTGCGGTAAGGATCTCCTCGCGACGCCACCTGTACCATGGCGACCGCTAAGTCGATACACAAAAAACGTTAAATCGAGAACTTCCCAGATAAACCGATGGGACTCGGACGCCCAACCTGCGTCGGCGTCACGAGCCCCTGGGGTCGTCGCGACGGAGCCACGGAGCTCAGCGGGTCACATGAAGCGACCTCGAGAGCGGCGAATCCGTAGTCCGTGTCGGCGCGATCATAAACTCGTGCGTTCCAGCAGTCGCCCGGTTTTAGCATGGCCCGCGCCAAATGCGATGAACGAGTGCAAGTTCCTAGAGCCTGGTAGGGGGCTCCCCTCCCCACGACGCAGTGCGACGCGATTTTCCACGTTCGGGAAGGAGTTTTCCACATTCGGCGGCACGAACGGGGGTTATGCCGCGCAACCGTCGCCCATTGCCGCGGTGCGTTACACGCCGTTTCTGGGAAATGCGCCGCTTACGCGCAAAAGCCCTTACCTCGCAGGGATTTCTCTTGCGCGAAGCCCGGCTCGATCGGTACAAGAGGCCCCAACGAGCGGTGACACCTCCCTCGCCTCGTGCGCCGGACGAACGGCCGGCCGAGGGAGAGGGCGCTCTCCCGCTCCCAGGAGACAGCATGAGCATCGTGGTCACCTGCGAGTGCACCATGACCTACCGGCTCCCGGACCGGTACGCCGGCAAGCGCTGCCGGTGCCGCGAGTGCGGCGAGCGGATCGAGGTCCCGGTCGAGGCGGCGCCCGCCAAGCGGCGCAAGCGCGCCCGGGCCGAGGAGCGGCCCAAGAAGCGCCGGCGCCGAGCGCGCAGCTCGGCGCCCGAGCGCCGCACCCGCCGGATCGGCGCCCAGGACCGCGAGATCATCCAGGAGAAGCAGGCGCTCGGCACCGTCCCCTCCCGTCCCTCGGTGAGCGAGTCCATGCACCAGCTGGCGCCGCTCCACTCGGGGAGCCGCCTGGAGGTCGACCACGGCCTGCCGGAGCGGAGGCGCCGCGAGCCTCGCCCGCGGCGGGCCCCGGAGCCGGCGGCCCGCCGCGAGAAGCGGCGTCCAGCGCGGCGCGCGGAGGCCAAGAAGGCGCCCGAGGCGAAGCGGCGCCGGACGCGCGCCCGGACCCGGACCGCGACCCGCGGCAAGGGGCTGGCGGCGGCGCCCACTCGTGACCTGCTGACGGCGCGGCGGCCGGGCCGCCGCCCCTGGGCCGGGCGCGACAGCGGCGAGGGCGAGGAGGGCACGCCTCGGCGGAGCCCGGCCCGGGCCGCGGCGGCGGCCGTGGTCGGCGTGGTGGCCGTCCTCGCCCTGGGGATCGGCCTGGCGGTGGGCGGCGTGTTCGGCGGCCCGCGGCTCCCCTTCGACCTCGAGCAGAAGCTGGCCTACCTGGACGGGCTCAAGCAGCACGGCAACTGGGCGGCCGCCAAGACCGAGGCCGACGCCCTCGAGGCCGCGCTCATCCAGGCCGGCGACACGGCGGGCCTCCAGCGCCTGTACGACGCCTCGGCGGGCATCGAGAAGATGGCCGCCCTGCTGGCGCTGCCCGAGGACGACGACGAGACCCGGCTCCGCCACCTGCTCCAGTTCGCCAGCGACCGCGACCCCACGGTGCGCGGGGGCGTGGCGCTGGAGCTGCGCCGCATCGTCGGCCAGGAGGAGGCGGTGCGCGCCCTGGTCGACCTCAGCGGCGACGCCGACCCTCGGGTCGCCGAGGCGGCGCGTCAAGGCGTGGTCCACGCCGGCGGCCCCCTGGCGATCCCCTTCCTGGAGGCAGTGATCCGCGAGACCGCAGCCACCGGCGGAAAGCTGGG
>JAWLGW010000265.1:0-7683 GCA_041690735.1 Planctomycetota bacterium | reverse complement strand
GTGGGAACAGCGGACGGCTCGTCCTCGGAGATCTAGCTGCGTTACCTCCAGCGGAGCCATTCCCTGTTCTCAGTCTCTGTTTGCTGTTGATATTCCGTGTTCGATCTCTTCGGGCTACCGCGGCTGCGTCTCGCGACACCCACGTCCGTCACCCCCCTCGCGGGAGCGGCATCAGGCTGTGCCCCAGCCGGAGCGCCAGGGGCCGCGCCTCCGGCGAACGGACCAGCACCGTGAACGCCACGCGCTCGGCGCCCCAGGCGACCAGCCCCTGCACCAGGGTGGTGCCGGGGGCGCTCCGCAGGGGGTGGATCACCGTGTAGCCCTGGGCCGCGCCGTTATCGATCAACTCGACCCGGGCCAGGCCGCGATCGTCGGGGGGCAGCAGCGCCAGGTGGCGCTGGGCGGCCCGGCTGGGGTCGAACCGGCCGGGCGCCCGCGGGATCGCCGTCAGGTGCACGGTCATGCGGTCGTCCCAGAACACGTCGTGGCCGTCCGCGTCGCAGCGCGCCTGCAGCCAGCCAGGGAGCTGAAAGTTCCAGCGCCCCGCCAGCGGGCAGCGGATCCAGCCCTCGCGGTAGCCGCCCCGGAACGGCTCGGGCGAGGGGCGCCGCAGGCGCGCCGCCACCCGCAGCGCCTCGTCGGGGCGCCCCAGCAGCTCGTACAGCCGGCGCAGCTCGGGCGCGGGGATGGGGGCGTCGCAGTCGAGCTGCAGGGCGCGCTCGAAGCAGTCCACCGCCCGCAGGCGCACCTCCCGCTGCAGGGCGTCGCCGGGGGCCTCGCCGCGCCAGATCACATCGGAGGTGCAGATCGCGCGCCCGAGCTGCACCCAGTCGAAGGCGTCGGGGGTGGCGTGCCACCACAAGAAGGTCTCGCGCGCCGGAGCCTCGGGCGGGCGGACATCTCCTCGCAAGGCCGCGGCGAGGCCGCGCTGGACCGCGCGCACCCAGGCCTGATCCTTGAAGCCGATCGGGGTCGCGATCAGCCCGGGCGGGACCTCCGCCGGGCCGGCGCCCACGCTCAGCCCCACCCGGACGTTCGCCAGCAGCTCGCCCTCGCTGGCGGCGCTCCACAGCGAGTGGGCCCACCGCAGGAAGGTCCGCTCGAGGTCCGCCACGTCGCGGGTCCGGCAGAACTCGGTGGTGTCCTCCACCCGGGTCCAGCCGCGCGAGCCCAGGGCGGGCAGCGCCGCCTGCAGGGCGTCGAGCGCCTCGAGCACCCGCTGGTGGTACCCGGGACCCCAGGGGCTGGTGCGGGCCTGCACGGTGAGGAGCCGCTCCCCGTAGCTGACCGCCAGCGGGTCGGCCGGCCCCACCTCGATCGCCGCCTCGTGGCGGGCGGCGTCGGGGTAGGCGAACGGCTCCAGCCAGCGGCCGCCGATCGCCTCCAGGGCATGGCTGAGGTGGCGCGCGACGTCCTGCCATTCGGCGGTGAGCTCGGCTTGGGCCAGCACGCTGAGGGGCACGACACCGCTCCTTGAAGGGAACGTAGCGGCGTCGCGCGACGCGGGCCAGTCGGACTTGCAGGGCGCGCGCTACGTCCGCCGCTCGCGGCGTAACTCTCGCGCGGCTCGTATGGCGCAGCGCGGCTCGGGCGCGAGCTGAGCGGGCACCACTCCATGCTGTCGCCCTCCCCCTCCCGGGGGGCGGAGCCGGAGGCCCCACGGACCCCCCTCTCCCTACAGCCCGCGCTTGCGCATGCCGCGCGCTGCCAGGGCGGTGACCGCTCGCCGGGGGAGCATGCGCTGCGCCCACCACATGAAGCGGTGCGCCGCCGCCGGCACGACCACGCGCTGGGGGCGCGCGATCGCCGCCAGGCAGGCCTCGGCGACCTGCTCGGGGCTGCGGCGGACCCAGGACGAGGCGTGGCTGGCGTCGGGGGACCCCGCCTTGCCCTGGAACTCGGTCGGCACCGGGCCCGGGCATACGGCAACCACCCGCACGCCCGTCCCGGCCAGCTCCTCGTCGAGGGCCTCCGAGAGGGCGATCACGTACGCCTTGCTCGCCCCGTAGGTGGCGTAGAACGGCAGCGGCTGGAAGCCCGCGACCGAGGACACGTTCACCACGACGCCGCTGCCGCGCTCGACCATGCCGGGCAAGCAGGCGGCGGTGAGGCCCGTCAGCGCCTCGCAGTTGAGGCGGACCATGAGGGCCTGCGTGCCCGCGTCCGAGCGCAGGATCGAGCCGAAGGTGCCCACCCCGGCGTTGTTGACCAGCACGTCGGGGGCGGGCGCCGCCTCGGCCACTCGCCGGTAGGCGCCGTCGGCGGCGAGGTCCACCGCCAGCACCGTGACCTCGCGGCCGTGGGCGGCGCGCAGCTCGTCGGCCAGCGCGTCCAGGCGCTCGCGCCGTCGCGCCACCAGCACCAGGTCGTACCCCGCGGCGGCCAGCCGCGGCGCCAGGGCAGCGCCGATCCCGCTGGAGGCGCCGGTCAGCAGGGCTTGCATGCGCGGCTCACGATCACGACGTCATCTTATCGCGCTCGTGCTCGTGCTCGCGCTCGCGCTCCTACACCATCGCCAGCAGCTCGGCCAGCAGGGCCTTCGCCTCGCGCCGGCCCACCCGCGACAGGCGCCAGCCGACGCGGCGCCCCTCCGCGTTCTTGGCCTCGAGGAAGAAGGCCCGGTCCTTCTTCATGTTCTGGGCGAAGTTGGCCACGTTGTAGGCGCCGTACTCGTCGGCCAGCTGCCGCAGCCACTCCAGGGGGATCCGCCGCCGGCGCAGCCCCAGCCACAGGGCGATCGTCCGCTGCCGGGCCCGCACCGAGCGGACGTCCGCCAGCAGCGCCTCGAGCTCGCCCCGCTCCTCGTCGTCGAGGCGCGGCGCGCTGCCGCGGCGGCGCTGACGGCCCGAGTCGGTGGTGACGGCGCGGGGCGTGGCCCGCGGCGTGACGGTGGAGGCGGCCGGGCGCGGCTGCGATCCGCTCAGCCCGCGCTGCACCTCCGCCAGGCCCGCCTCCAGCGCGATCAGCGCCACCTCGGTCGCCTCGACGTCGACGTCCCGGACCTCGCGCAGGACGTCGGCGATCCGCGTCAGCTGGTCCCAGGTGCTGCGGCGCATCACGATCCGACGGGCCACCGTGTCATCGATGGGGGTGTCGTGGACCGCGGCGCCGGCAGCCGCCTCGGCGGCGGTCTCGGTGGCGATCGGGGCGAGCTGGGCGGGGATCGTCTGCATGGCGCTCTCCTGCTGGGCTGGGGCGGACGAGGGTCGTCGTGTTGGGGGGAGTCTAGCGACCGGCACCGACGCGCTCGGGAGACCCACCTGGCAGGGACCGGCCGGGCCGATTAGGCTGCGCCCCCCCTGAGGAGGATGCGATGGCTGAGCCGGAGACCGTCGAGGAGCTGACGATCGCGCGTGAGGGCGACGAGCGCATGGCGCCGCGCCAGGAGCTGCGCAAGAAGGTGATCACGTCGGGCGCCTGGGCGACGCTGGTCTATCAGTACAAGGAGCTCAAGCGGAGCAAGAAGGGCGACGAGTGGAGCGAGCCGCGCATCGCGCTGGTCCGCTACCGCAAGCTCAAGGGCTCCTACAAGTTCCAGAAGGAGTTCGCGATCACCAACATGGAGCACGCCCAGATCCTCCAGGAGACGCTGAGCGAGTGGCTGGCGGCGCCCGCTGAAGCCTGACGGCCCCGGCGCGTCCCGGTAGAGTCGTCCCCCTTCGGGGTAGAGGAGGAGCGCGTGGAGAAGCGTAGCCGGACCGTGTTCGTGGGGACCCTGCTGGGGGTGCTCGCCCTGGCGCTGACCGCCGCCGTGGGCCCCGCCGCCGCCCCAGCCGCCGCCGACGGGAAGCGCAAGCTGACCCAGCGCGAGTGGAAGAAGCTCATGAACGGGTGGGCCCGCGAGCTGGGCGTCAAGTGCCACTACTGCCACGTCAAGCAGGGCGACGAGTACGACTACGACGCCGACACGCCCAACAAGGCGATCGCGCACTACTGCGAGGAGAACTTCGTCGAGAAGCTGCAGCTGCGGGGCAAGCCCGTGTCGTGCGTCGACTGCCACCAGCGCAAGGCGCAGTTCCTCCCCCGGCCGGCCGAGGATGAGGGCGGCGAGGACTCGACCCAGGAGCGCGAGGGGAAGTAGCCGCAGCGCTTCGACCTCGCCCGCGAGGGCAAACCGTGGCCACGATCCTGCTCGCCGTCACCGGCTCCATCGCCGCCTACAAGGCGGCGGACCTGGCCTCCAAGCTCACCCAGAACGGGCACGACGTCACGGTCCTCATGACGGCGGCGGCGGGCCGGCTGGTCGACCCCAACACCTTTCTCAACCTCACCGGGAACCGGGTCTACAGCGACCTGTGGGACCCCGAGGTGCAGACGCGGCACATCGCGCTGACCGACGCGGCGGAGCTGGTGGTGCTGGCGCCCGCCACCGCCAACACCCTCGCCAAGCTGGCGCACGGGCTGGCGGACGACGCCGTGTCGACGACGCTGCTGGCGGTGGACTGCCCGCTGCTGGTGTGTCCGGCCATGAACCCACGCATGTGGCGCAACCCGCTGGTGCAGCGCAACCTCGCCCAGGTGCGCGCGCTGGGGGCCACGGTGCTGCTCCCCGACGAGGGGCGCATGGCCTGCGGCCACACCGGGCCGGGGCGCATGCCCGAGCCCGAGCGGATCCTCGCCGCGATCGAGGCGCTCCTCGCCGGCGAGCCGGTGCGCGAGGCGAAGGGGGAGGAGGCCGCCGCGGGCGGCGGAGCCCTGTTCCTGGAGATGCTGGTCACCGAGGAGGCGCCCGACGAGGCGCTCCTCGCCGAGGAGCGCCGCTACCGGGGCGAGGCGGTGGCCGCCGGGGGGCAGGTCGCCTTCGGCCGGCTGGCCAGGAACCGCTTCGCGGCCCTGCACCGGGCGCCCGCCCTCGACGACGCCCTGGCGGCCGCCAAGGCGTCGCCGCTGGGGAGGGGCCGCTGCAGCATCCACGTGTTCCCCTGGACGCTGGACGCGGGCGCGCTGCCGTTCTGAACAGCACTCAGCGATCGGCTGTCAGCGGTCAGCGACTCGCGGACGGCTGACGGCTGACCGCTGCTTGCGGCCTCGCCGCATGGCGCAGCCGTTCCCCGACCCGCGCTACCCCCGCGCCTCGAACTCCTCCAGCGTGGTCTTCACCTCGCGCGCCTTGCTGCCCCGGGGCGGGCCCACGATCCCCTCGTCGGACATGAGGTCGAGCATGCGCGCCGCGCGGGCGTAGCCCACCTGCAGCTTGCGCTGGATCAGCGACACCGATCCCTTGCCGGCGGCGAGGACCACCCGCACGGCATCCGTGTAGCTCTCGTCGCGCTCGCCGCCCTCGCCGGCTGGTGCGCCCGCGCCGCCGGCGGCGGCGTTGATCTCCTCCTGCAGGTCCTCGCTGAAGTCGGGCTTGCCCCCGCGGCCGAGCGACTTGCCCAGAGCCTTGACCACGGCCTTGATCTCCTTGTCGGTAATGAGGGCCCCCTGGGCGCGGATTGGCTGGCTGCGGCCGGGCGGCAGGAACAGCATGTCGCCCTGGCCCAGCAGCTTGTCGGCCCCCGAGGCGTCGAGGATCGTGCGCGAGTCGACCTTGGAGGTGACCCGGAAGGCGATCCGGGCGGGCAGGTTCGACTTGATCACGCCGGTGAGCACGTCCACCGAGGGGCGCTGGGTGGCGAGGACCACGTGGATCCCCACGGCGCGCGACTTCTGCGCCAGGCGGGTGATCGAGGCCTCGACCTCCTTCTGGGCGACCATCATGAGGTCGTTGAGCTCGTCCACCACCAGGACCACGTAGGGCAGCTTCCAGGGGATCCGGGACCGGTTCATGCCCGCCTCGTCCAGCTCGAACCGGCGCAGGACCTCCTCCTTGCCCAGGGCGTTGTACTCCTTGATGTGGCGCACTCCGGCGCGGGCCAGCCAGGTGTAGCGCTCCTCCATGGCCTTGACCGCCCAGGCGAGCACGGCGCCGGCCTGGCGCATGTCGGTCACCACCGGGTGCTTGAGGTGGGGGACCTTGGCGAACTGCGCCAGCTCCACCTGCTTGGGGTCGATCAGGATCAGCTGCACGTCGCGCGGGCCGCGGGTCATGAGCAGCGACAGGATGATCCCGTTGATGCACACGCTCTTGCCCGCGCCGGTGGCGCCCGCGATCAGGAGGTGGGGCATCTTGGCGAGGTCGGCGATCAGCGGGCGGCCCGAGGAGTCCTTGCCCAGGAACAGGGGCAGGGCGGGGTCCTTGTCGCGCCAGCCCGGGTGCTCCACCAGCTCGCGGAAGCGCACCACCTCCTGCTCCTCGTTGGGGACCTCGAGGCCCACCCAGCTGGTGCCGGGGATCGGCGCCTGCAGGCGAATGCCGGGGACGCGCAGGGCGATCGCCAGGTTGTCGAGGAGCCCCGCCAGGCGCTGCACCTTGATCCCGCGCCCCAGCTCCAGGGCGAACAGGGTCACCGCCGGGCCGCGCTCCACCGCGACCACCTTGGCCGCCAGCTTGAACTGGGTGAGGGTGTCCTCGATCAGCGCGCCCCGCTCGTCGCCCACCGGGGCCGGGGCGGCGCTGGGCTCGGCGGCGGTGAGCAGCTCGACCGGCGGCACCAGGTCGGCGGGCGAGGCCTCGGCGGCCTCGTCGGCGTCGTCGTCTTCGTCCTCCCGCTCGTCGCGCCGCGCCGCCGACGCCGGATTCGCGGGCGCCGTCGGCTCGGGGGCGTCGAGGTCGACGGGCGCGCGCACCGGGGCGGGGGCGCCGGCGGCGGGCGCCTCGGGGGCCGCGATCGCCAGCGCCTCCTCGGCGGCGCGGGCGCTCTCCGCCGCGCGGGCGGCCACCGCCTGCGCCTGCTGGCCCGCCAGCCCGAGCAGCTCGCGCACCGGCCGGTCGGCCGTCAGGATCAGGCCCGCGGCCAGGGCGACCGTGACGGCGATCGGGGCCCCGCCGCCGCCGAGGTGGCGCCCCAGCTCCACCTCCAGGAACAGCCCCCACACGCCGCCCGCGGGCAGCCCCCGCGCCAGCAGGTCGGCGCCGCCCCACTGGGCGAGCAGCCCGCCGCACAGGACGCGCTCGAGGACCGCCAGCATGAGCACCGCGATCACGCCGCCCACCACCCGGCGGAGCGGCTCCACCTTGGGCCGCGGCGGCGCGTCCTCGGCGGCCAGGGCGTCGCGCAGGCAGCTCCAGCCCAGGGCCAGCAGGATCCCCCCGCACCCGAGCGCCCCCAGGGTGCCCACCCACTCGAGCAGGAACCCGGCCAGCCAGGCGCCCACGCTGCCGCCCCAGTTGCTCGGCTCCGCGTTGGCGGGCGCCACCCGGTGCGGCAGGTCGGCCACGTCGAAGCTGACGATGCTGGCGAGCAGGAACACCGCCAGCCCCAGCAGCCCCACCCCCAGCAGCTCGCGCAGCAACTCCCTAGGCTTCATGCGTCCTCCCTCGCTCGCCCGGGGCCCGACCGCGGGGCGAAAGGAGCGCAGTCCACGGGGAGCCCGGACGCACCTTCTTATCGGCAGGAGCCGCCTGTTTCTGACGAGCCGCCCACAAAAGCGCGCCAGCCGCGCACAGGCCCCATTTCGCTGACCCACGGTCAGTGACCACGGGTCAGCGGCGCAACTCCAGCCCCGCCCGGGGCGGGGCTGGGACCCAACCCAGGGTAGGGTCCCCGGCCTGCCGTTCGCGCCCGCCGGCGCGCTCTTTCGGGCAAGACGCCGGCGGTTCGGAGCACCTCGCGCGGGTGCGGCCTCGTGACGAGGCGG
>JAWLGW010000264.1:0-7720 GCA_041690735.1 Planctomycetota bacterium | reverse complement strand
TCGAGGCGGCGCAGCTGCGCTACAGGCTGCCCCGCCTGTTGGGTCGCGGGTCCGCCATGACGCGGATCGGCGGCGGCAAGGGCGCTGGCTTCGCCCGCACCAAGGGCGCGGGCGAGAAGAAGCTCGAGATCGACCGCCGGCGGATCCGGGCCCGGATCGAGGGCCTCGAGGCGGAGCTGAAGCGGCTCAAGCGACAGCGCCACCACCGGCGCAATCGCCGCCGAAAGAACCGCCTGCCGCACGTGGCGCTGGTCGGCTACACCAACGTCGGCAAGTCGACCCTGTTCAACCGCCTCACCGACGCCGAGGTCCTGGCCGAGGACCAGCTGTTCGCCTCCCTCGACCCGACCCTCCGCCAGCGTCGCCTCCCGGGGGGGCGGCGCACCGTGTTCTCTGACAGCGGCGGCTTCCTTCGCCGCCTCCCCCAGGACCTGGTGGAGGCGTTCGAGGCGACCCTCGACGAGCTGGAGGACGCGACGCTCCTCCTGCACGTGGCGGACGCCAGCGACCCCAGCTGCCTGGAGCGGGTGGAGGCGGTGCGCGCGCTCTTGCGCCGGCTCGGCCGCGGCGACGTCCCCGAGCAGCTGGTGTTCAACAAGGTCGACCTGCTGCCCGACCCGGCGCTCTTCCGCCCCCTGGCCGTGACCGCAGCGAACGGGGCGCCGCCGGGCCAGGAGCCGCTGCTGATCTCCGCCCGAGCGGGGGACCTCGAGGAGTTGGTGGCGCGGATCGACACGCGCCTGGCTGAGATCGCTCCCCGACGAGTCGACTCGGGCGACGCGCTCGAGGACTGGGCGTCGGGGTCGGAGTGGGCCGAGGCTGAGGAGCCGGCGCTGGAGAACTGACGAGGTCCGGAATGCGGATCGCCGCCCGGCCCCACGCCGGGCGGCGACCCCTCTTCCCTCGGAGTTCGTCTCTAGGCGGCCGGCCAGCTGTAGGGCTCCCAGTACGGGAGCGCGGCGCGCAGCTGCTCGAGGAGCTCGGGCCCGCCGAACGGCTTGGCCAGGCGGCGCGCGCCCAGGCCCGCGGCCGTCTCGGCGGCCTCCCGGTCACCCGCTCCCACCAGCACCAGGAACGGCAGCGACCAGCGCCGGCCTCGCATCCGCTCGAGGACCTCGACGCCGGGGAGCCCCGGCAGGTCGGCCTCGGTGACGACCAGGTCCAGGTCGTCGGCGTAGCGCTCGTCCTCGAGCAGGGACAGGAGCTCGGGCCCGTCCTCGACCGTGATCACCTCGTAGCCCGCGCGCGCCATGGTGTCGTGGAGCAGCTCGCGGAGCGCCTCATCGCTCTCGGCCAGCAGCACGTGGGGGAGCCGCTCGCCCACGGGCAAGTCGGACTCGTCGTAGCCGAACTCGGACTCGGTAGGCGCGGCGAAGTCGATGTCCAGGATCATGCTCTCCCTCTCCAGTGGCGATCGAAGGGCGCCAGGGGTGCGGTGGCCGCACCGGCGCGTCCGACGAGCGCTAGAGAGCATCGGTCGTGCCGCAGCATCTCCCTCGCAAGCAGCCAGGATCGGCGGTTCGCAGCGGCGGCTGCGAGTCACCTCGACACACCTGGGTCGGTTCGACCCGGGCAGCTTCAGGCGCTCTCGCGCCGGCTCGCCTCCCACTGCTCGAGCCTGCGGTAGAGCGTCTTGCGCCCCACCCCCAGGATCCGGGCTGCGTGGGCCTTGTTCCCCCCTACCGCCTCGAGCACCCGCAGAATGTACCGCCGCTCGACCTGCTCGAGAGGGAGGAACCCGCCCAGCCCCTCCCCCGCGGTGGGGTCGGGGGCGATGGGGCGAGCGCCCCGGATCTGGGGGGGCAGGTCGTCCACGACCAGCTGCTCGGGCCGGGTCAGGACCACCGCCCGCTCGATCGCGTTCGACAGCTCGCGGACGTTGCCCGGCCAGTCGTAGGCCAGGAGCTTCTCGGCCACCGGGGGGGACAGCCCGCGGACCGGCCGGCTGGAGCGCTCCGCGAACCGCTCCACGAAGTGCTGCGCCAGCAGCAGGACGTCGTTCTCGCGCTCGCGCAGGGGCGGCACGTCGAGCTGGATCACGTTGATCCGGAACAGCAGGTCGCGCCGGAAGTGGCTCTGCTGGACCTCGCGCTCCAGGTCGCGGTGCGTCGCCGACAGCACCCGCACATCGATCTCGACCTCGTTGGCCCCGCCGATCGGCCGGACCCGACGCTCCTGCAGGACGCGGAGCAGCTTGGCCTGGATCGCCAGCGGCATGTCGCCGATCTCGTCGAGGAAGATCGTGCCGCCGCGAGCCTTCTGGAACAGGCCCTCGCGCACCCGCTCGGCCCCGGTGAACGCGCCGCGCTCGTGGCCGAACAGCTCGCTCTCGAGGAGCGTCTCGGGGACCGCCGCGCAGTTGACCGCCACGAATTGCCCGCGGCTGCGGGGGCTCTTCTGGTGGAGCGCGCGGGCGACCAACTCCTTGCCCGTTCCCGTCTCGCCGGTGATGAGGACCGCCGACTCCACCGGCGCGACCCGCCGCAGCAGGTCGGTGAGCTCGAGGATCGCCCGGCTCTCGCCGATGATCTCCTCGAAGGACGTGGAGCGGTCGAGCTGTTCCTTGAGCGTCCGCACCTCCTGTGTGAGGCGGCGGTGGTCGAGGGCCCGGTCCAGGGCGATCTCGAGCGTCTCGATCTCGAAGGGCTTGAGGAGGAAGTCGTAGGCGCCGGCGCGAATCGCGGCCACGGCGGCCTCCACCTCACGGAAGGCGGTCATGACGATCACCGGCACGTCAGGGTGCCGGGCCCGCATGCGCTCGCACAGCTCCAGGCCGTCCATGCCGCGCATGCGCAGGTCAGTGACCACCACGTCGACCCCGTGGCCGGCGGCCTCGAGGCCCTCCCCGCCGCTGGTGCACGAGGTGACCCGGTACCGGTCGGGGGCAAGGCCAGCGGCCAGGGCCTCGAGCGTGATCGGGTCGTCGTCGATCAGGAGGACATGGTCCATCACCACGCCCCAGATCGGTGTGTCCCTGCCGTACGCCCAGGGCCTCGGCGCGCAGGGGTCGCCCCGGGCAACGTGCTGGCCGCGCTCATCATCGCCTCCCGCAGGTCGCCGAGGAGTGCGCAACCACCGTGCCTCCGCGCGAGGGTGGCCCCCTGCGGGCGCGCAGGGCTGTCGACGGGACGCGCGTGGCGGGCGGCGGCCGCCCCTCGTGTCGGCGCGGGGCGTCGGCGCCGCCTTTTCCTGCCGAGGCTCTAGGCGACCCGACCCTCGATCAGGCTGAGCGGGTGCACCGGGCCGCTGCGGTGGGCGGGCAGGGCCACTGGGTGCACCGGGCGGGAGCCGCCGCTCGACCACCGCCGCCCGCTCGAGCTGCGCGAGCTCCAAGGCGTCCCCACTGGCGAGGGCGCGATCGTCCCCCACCGAGCCCGCGCCTCGTCCTGACGAGGCTGACTCCGCTGGGCCTGCCGCTGCATCATCCGCCGCTCCTCGTTCCTGGGCGCGTCCAAGACCGCCACTCCGTGCTCGTTGCGCGTGCTCATCGCCACCCCTCCATGCCAAGCGCCGAGCGGCGCGGCGGCACCAGCGCCGTCACCAGGGAGAGCAGGTCCTCCCGGTCGAACGGCTCGTCCATGACGTGGGCGCCGAGACGTTCGGCGTCCTCCTGCAGCAAGGCGTCGGCGGTACCGGTCATGAGGACCAGCGGCGTCGACCAGTCGCGGCGGCGGACCTCCTCCAGGAGGTCGAGCCCCAGGCGACCGAGGGTGCGCTCGTCGGAGATGACGAGGTCGTAGTCGGCGTCGCCCAGGCGATCGAGGAGGCCGTCGCCGGGAGCCAGCGGCTCCACGTCGTACCCCTCCTGCTCCAGGAGCGCCGCCAACGAGGCCCGCAGCTTCCCGTCCGCCTCGGCAAGGATGATGCGTGGCGCGCGGAGGGAGTCGGTGCGCGGCGACAACAGCGCGCACCAGGTCGTCAGCGGGGTGGCCTCATTCAGCGTCTTCAAGTTCGTCCTCCGAAGGGTTTTTTGGTTCCGAGAGGTTCGACTCATGAGCAGGACGCATGCCGTTCGCAGGTGCTTGAAAATACGTCGGTTATGAGCGGCCGCCGCCCGCTGGCCCGTGTCGGTCCGACACGGTGGGTCGCCTTGACCCGGTCAGGGGCGGCGACGTCCGCGGGGCGAGGCTGACCCCCATGGGGCTTCGCTGCGGGTGAGGTCGCCCGCCGCGCGCGCGCCCTGGCGCGGGTGCGGCCGCCAAGCGGCTGGCACCCGCTTCGCACAAGACGATCGCGGGAGCGAAGGAGGAGCAGCCGTGGCGTTGTCGGACATCATCCAGGGCGACCTCCGCCCGATCCTGCAGGCGTGGGTCACCGCTGTCCGACACACGTCCGCGGACGAGGAGGCGCTGGCGCGGGAGGCGGCGGAGCGCGAGCAGGTGCTCGCCGGCGTGGCCGCGTACCTGCAGGGTGAGCCCGGCCCGCTGGAGGAGGCCGCCGCCAGCCACGGCGCCGCCGCGCGCGCCCGCGGGCACAGCCTCTGCAGCGTGATCGACGACTACGGCCGGCTGCTGGAGGTCGTGGCCAACGGCACCGTCCCCACCCCGGTCGTCCACGAGGTGCAGGGCCTGGCCCAGGCGGTGTTCGCGGGGCTCCGCGCGGCCGCGGCGGCTCACACGGCCGAGCAGACGCAGGCCCAGGCGGAGCGGACGCGCCAGCAGTTCTCGTTCATCGCCCACGACCTGCGGACGCCGCTGCAGGCGATCAAGATCGCCGCCGGGCTGCTGGGGCGAGACCTCGACCCGACTCGGCGGCGCAGCACCATCGACCTGCTGCAGCGCTCCGTGGGCGAGATGGATGCCCTCCTGGAGCGGTCACTCCTCGAGGCGCGCCTGCGGGGCGACGTGGCGGTGCGCCCCGAGCGGCTCGACCTGCGGGCGGTGGTGCAGGAGCAGGTGCAGCTGGTGGCGCCGCAGGCGGAGCGGGCCGGGGTGGAGGTGAGGGTGCGCTGCGAGCGGGAGGCGTGCCCGGTGGAGGCGGACCGGACCCTGGTGCGCGCGGCGGTGCAGAACCTGCTCACCAACGCCATCAAGTTCACGCCGCGCGGTCACTCGGTGGAGGTGCGCCTCAGCGCGGTGGGCGACGCCTGTCGGGTCGAGGTGGAGGACGCCTGCGGGGGGCTGGGGGTGGACGACCTGTCGGCGCTGTTCGACCCCGGCGCGCGCGGTGATCCCGGGAAGCCCGGGCACGGCCTGGGGCTCCCCATCGTGGCCCAGGCGATCGACGCCCAGGGGGGCGAGGTGGAGGTGCGCGACCGCCCGGGCGAGGGCTGCGTGTTCTCCTTTCAGCTCCCCGTGCAGGTCGCGCCGGCGCGTGCCGCGTCGGCCCGTCGTTGGCGTGGCGGGGTGAGCCGCGGCCAGGAGGCGCCGCGGGAGTCCTAGGCTGCCGCGCGGCCGGGAACGTTTACCGTTTGGTCAACTTTCCGTAGGCTGAGCCCATGCGGTTGAGCGCGCAGGAAGAGTACGGACTGCGCTGCCTGGTGCAGCTGGCCAAGGCGGCGCCCGACAGCGTCACGATCGCCGAGGTCGCCGCGGCCGAGGGGCTGAGCGAGCCCTACACCGCCAAGCTCATGCGGATCCTGCGCCAGGCCGAGCTGGTGACGAGCATTCGCGGCAAGAAGGGCGGCTACCTGCTCGCCGCGCCGCCCGAGGAGCTGAGCGTGGGGCGGGCCCTGCAAGCGCTGGGCGGCAACCTCTACTCGCAGGAGTTCTGCGAGCGCTACCCGGGTGACGGGGAGGCCTGCGTGCACCTGGGCGACTGCTCGGTCCGCGCCCTGTGGGGCGGCCTCGAGCTGCTGGTGCAGTCGGTGCTGGAGGGCTGCACCCTGGCGGACCTCCTCAAGGGGGAGGGAGCCATGCGCGCCTGGGTCGAGCAGCGGCTCCGGGACCCGGGCGGAAGCGGCTCGCGACGCCGGCTTCCGTCGAGCGCGCGATAATCTACCTTTTGGTATAGTTAAGGCATGAGCGACCTACGGATCGAGGAGTACGCCCGCCGGGAGTACGCCTACGGCTTCAGCACCGACATCGAGGCGGACACCGTCCCGCCTGGCCTGAACGAAGAGACCGTCCGGCTCATCTCGGCCAAGAAGCAGGAGCCCGAGTGGCTGCTGGAGTGGCGCCTGAAGGCGTTCCGCCACTGGCTCACCCTGCGCGAGCCCACCTGGGCGAACGTCTCCTATCCGCCCATCGACTACCAGGCGATCGCCTACTACTCGGCGCCCAAGCCCAGGGCGCAGCTCGACAGCCTCGACGAGGTCGACCCCGAGCTGCTGGCGACCTTCGACAAGCTGGGGATCCCGCTGGCGGAGCAGGAGCGCCTCACCGGCGTCGCGGTGGACGCGGTGTTCGACAGCGTGTCGGTGGCGACCACTTTCAAGGACAAGCTGGCCGAGCTGGGGATCGTCTTCTGCTCCTTCTCCGAGGCTGTCCACGAGCACGGGGACCTGGTCCGGAAGCACCTGGGCTCGGTGGTGCCGATCAGCGACAACTTCTTCGCCGCCCTCAATTCCGCCGTCTTCTCGGACGGGTCGTTCTGCTACATCCCCGAGGGCGTCCGCTGCCCCATGGAGCTGTCCACCTACTTCCGGATCAACAGCGCCGGGACCGGGCAGTTCGAGCGCACCCTGATCGTGGCCGAGCCGGGCAGCTACGTGAGCTACCTCGAGGGGTGCACCGCCCCGCGCCGCGACGAGAACCAGCTGCACGCGGCGGTGGTCGAGCTCCTCGCCCTGGGAGACGCCCACATCAAGTACTCCACGGTCCAGAACTGGTACCCCGGCGACGCCGAGGGTCGGGGCGGGATTTACAACTTCGTCACCAAGCGCGGCAAGTGCGCTGGCCGCGGCTCGCACATCTCCTGGACCCAGGTCGAGACCGGCTCGGCGATCACCTGGAAATACCCCAGCTGCATCCTGCAGGGGGACGACTCGGTGGGCGAGTTCTACTCGGTCGCCCTCACCGCGAACCGCCAGCAGGCGGACACCGGCACCAAGATGATCCACATCGGGCGCAACACCCGCTCCACGATCATCTCCAAGGGGATCTCCGCCGGGCGCGGCCAGCAGACCTACAGGGGGCAGGTCAAGGTCCTCAAGAAGGCCGACGCCGCCCGCAACTACTCCCAGTGCGACTCGCTGCTGCTCGGCAGCGAGTGCGGCGCCCACACCTTCCCCTACCTCGACGTCCGCAGCGGCAGCGCGCAGGTGGAGCACGAGGCGAGCACCTCCAAGATCGGCGAGGACCAGCTGTTCTATTGCCGTCAGCGCGGGATCAAGGAGGAGGACGCGGTCTCCATGATCGTCAACGGCTTCTGCAAGGAGGTGCTGCGGGAGCTACCCATGGAGTTCGCGGTCGAGGCGCAGAAGCTCCTCGGCGTCAGCCTGGAGGGGAGCGTCGGATAGCCATGCTGAAGATCGAAGACCTGCACGCCCGGACCGCACCGCAGGAGGGGGAGGCCCAGCCGATCCTGCACGGCGTGGACCTCGAGGTCCCGGCCGGCGAGGTGCACGTGGTCATGGGCCCCAACGGCTCCGGCAAGAGCACCCTGGCCAAGGTGCTAGCGGGCCACCCGGGCTACGAGGTGACCCGGGGTAGCGTGACCTACCTCGGCCGCGACCTGCTGGCCCTCTCCCCCGAGGATCGGGCCGGCGAGGGGGTGTTCCTCGCCTTCCAGTACCCGGTGGAGATCCCCGGCGTCGCCAACGCCTACTTCCTGCGCAGCG
>JAWLGW010000263.1:0-7745 GCA_041690735.1 Planctomycetota bacterium | reverse complement strand
GTCTCGGTGCCCGTGCCGCCGGTCTCGGTGCCCGTGCCGCCGGTCTCGGTGCCCGTGCCGCCGGTCTCGGTGCCCGTGCCGCCGGTCTCGGTGCCCGTGCCGCCGGTCTCGGTGCCCGTGTTCTCGGACGGGCTGGTGCTGCCGGTCTCGCCCGTGTTTCCGGCGCCGGTGCTGCCGGTCTCCCCGGCGTTGCCGCTCTGGCCGGTGGTGCCGCTGTGGCCGCTCTCGCTACCCGGGTCTCCGGTCTGGCCGGTTCCCGTGTGGCCGTTCCCCGTCGCGACTTCCCCGCCGCGCTTGTCCCACCACAGGAGCTTCGCCGCCGCGCCGCCGCCCCCGAGCAGCGTCAGGGTCGTCATGAGGCAGGCCGCGACGCGCAGGCCGCCTCCGCCCCCCTCACCGCCCCCCTTCACCGCCGTGAGGGTGCGCTCGGCGGCGTCGCGCACCGACCGCAGCAGGGTCCCGCCGCCGGCGCTGGCCTTGGCCGCGTCGAGGTCGACCTTGAGGTCCGCCATGCTCCCGTAGCGGTCGGCGGGGTCGGCCTCGAGGCACTTCGACACCACCTCGTCCAGCTTGCGGGGCAGCGACGGGTTGAGCTGGCTGGGGAGCTTGAACCGGCCCATGGGGAGCTTGCCGGTGAACATCTCGTAGATCATGACCCCGAGCGAGTAGACGTCCGCCCGGTGGTCCACGCTCCCGGCGTCGGTCTTCTGCTCGGGCGCCATGTAGTTCATGGTGCCCATGCCCACGTTGGTGGCCGTGAGGGTGATCATCTCCTCGGGCTTCTGGGTGAGCCGGGCGATGCCGAAGTCGCCCACCTTGGCCAGCGACGTCGACTGCTCCCAGAACACGTTGGCCGGCTTGATGTCGCGGTGGACGATCCCCTTCTTGTGCGCGTAGGCCAGCCCGTCGCACACCTGCGAGGCGATGTCGAACAGGAGGTCCACGCTGAGCTGTTCGTTCTTGAGGAGGTCGCGCAGCGAGGGCCCCTCCACGAACTCCATGGCGAAGAAGTACAGCCCCTTGTCCTCGCCCTTGTCGATGATCTGGACGATGTTCGTGTGGTTGAGGCTGACCATGGCCTCCGCCTCGCGGTGGAAGCGGCTCACCATGTCGCGGTTGCCGGCCGACTCCTTGGGCAGGGTCTTGATCGCGACCCACCGGTCGAGCGAGGGCTGGTAGCCCCTGTAGACGACGGCCATGCCGCCGCGGCCCAGCTCGCTCTTGATCTCGAACTGGCCCAGGGTCTGGCCGACCAGGCTGTCGGCGGCTTCCCACTTCGCCACGGGTACCCCTCGGCCTCAGTCGCGCGGGACGAGCTGAACGACCCGGCGGCTGCTGCGGTCGTAGACGTACAGGCGGCCGAAGTCGTCCACGCCCACGTCGACCGGGTCCTCGAACGCGTCGCCCTTGAGCGTGGTCAGGACCGCGCCCCGGGGGTCGAGCACCACGATCTGGTCGTCGCCGCGGTCGACGACGAACACCAGCCCCTGCACCGAGCACTCGATGTCGGTGATGGTGTCGAACTCGAGCTTGACGGCCTCGATCGGCTCGCCAGGGCGGCTGCGGAAGACCTTCTCCCGGTCCTCGTCCACCGTCCAGTACCACGGCTGGTCCGACTCGCGGCGCCCCGGCGAGCCGAGGCTGCCGGTGACCCCCGTCACGCAGCCGTAGCGGGGGGTGAGCTCGCCGGTGAACTGGCCCCAGGTCCGCTCGCTCACGCCGCGCCCGGGGTGGAACAGGTTGAAGTTCTCCTCGGGGCGCTGCTGGAGCACGGCGAAGTACGAGCGGTCGTTCACCACCGTCAGGTCCATGACGCCCATGAGGTCGCGGGCGCCGGCGCCCGGCTGGCCGATCTTCCTCAGGAAGGCGCCGCTGGGCGAGAACAGCTGTACGGCCTTGCGCTCGGCGTCGAGGACCAGCACGTCCCCGGTGGCGGTGACCGCGAGGTCGATCGGGTCCTCGAACTGGCCCGGCTTGGTGCCCTCGGCGCCGAACCGGGCGGTGATCCAGCCGTCCTCGTCGAAGCAGGTGACGCGGTACTCGTCGCGCTCGAGCACCGCCGCGCCCCCGCTCGGCTGCCCGGCGACCTGCAGGTAGCCCGACAGCTCGATCCCGCCGGTCCGCCCCAGGAAGCGCCCCTCGTGGTCGAACCGCACCACCGACTCGCCCTCGCGGTCGAGGACCCACAGGACGCGGGTGGCGTCCATGCGCATGCGGACCGGCCGATACAGGGCGGCCGGACCGCCGGTCTCCCCCAGCTTGCCGATCAGCGTCCCCCCGCGGTCGAACCGCTTGACCGTGCCGGCGCTGCGCACCAGCACGTAGACGTCGCCGGAGTAGGGGTCGACCGACAGGCCGCCGAGCTCCTCCTCGGGGCCGCCCACGCTGAACTCGTCGACCGGGCGCCAGTCGCGGTACACGACCACCGCCTTGCGGCCGTCGTCGAGCACGTACACCGTCCCGTCCCGCGCCACGGCCAGGGCTCGCGGCCGCTGCAGCTGGAGCGGCTCGTCGCCCGGTCGCCCGAAGCTGACCAGGAACACGCCCTGCTCCTTCTTGCCCGGCAGCGTCTGCACGGTGAACACCTGCACCGAGCGCTGCCCCGCGTCGAGGACGTAGATCTCCCCGCCCCGGGACACCACGTCGACCGGGTCCTCGAAGCGGGCGTTCCCGCTGCCGCCCCCCTCGCGGCCCAGGACGAGCGGGTCGCGCTTGAGCACCTGGTTCCAGCCCACCCCGCCGAAGCGGTAGTGGAGGACGGTCTTGCTGTCGCCGTCGAGGGCCAGCAGCGCGCCGGGGACGTCGGAGGGGTCGGAGACCGCCAGGGCGGTGAAGGCGCGCCCCTCGGTCGGCAGGCGCAGGATCCGCCCCGACGGCAGCTCCACGCGCAGGTAGGGCTCGCCGCCCCACCCCCTCTTGGGGTTGAGGAAGTAGCGGCGGCCCAGGGCGTCGAAGGCGAGGTCGGAGACCGTCCCGTAGCGGGAGGTGGGGCCGTAGGTGCGCCCCACGACGTAGCGGGAGGGCGTCTTCGCCGCGTCCATGCCCGACGAGGTGAGGCGGAGCGCCACCCGGGTCACGTTGCCCGCCGAGTCGAGGGCGGTCACCGAGAGCTGGTAGTCCCCCGCCGCGGCCGGGGCCGTCCAGGCGTTGCTGGGCAGCAGGGTGCGCTGGTGGGCCAGCCGGCCGCCGGTCACGCTCCAGGTGTAGACGACGTCGTCGTCGCTCTCGTTGGAGACCCGCAGCTCGACCGGCACGGTCTCGCCCCAGGCGACCGGCTGCAGCTTGGGGACGTGCACGAAGGCCGGGCGCCGGTTGGGGGCGACGGCGGCGGGGTTGTGGAGCGCCTTGACCTGCGCCGGCTCGACCTCGAGCACGTGCCCGTCGTCGCCCTCCTCCCGGGAGATCACGCGGGCCTCGGCGGTGGTCGGCTCGACCTGCACCACCTGGACCCGCGCCACCCGGCGGTGCGACTTGACCAGCGGCTTGTCGCCGTTGGTCAGGGGGAGCAGGTACACCCGGGCCTCTTCGTACAGGTCGAAGATCTGACCCACCGAGACGCCTTGCCGCCCGCCCTTGTTGAGCTTGACGGTGTCCCCCTTGACCTCGAGGAGGCGCGCCTCGAGCGGGGTCGAGTCGGCGAGGGCGACCTGCGCCGCGGCGCCCGTGAGGAGCAGCGCGGCGCTGACGGCCAGCGTGAGCGTGTTAACGCGGTCGGACACGGACATCACCCTCCACCCGGAGCTCGGTGAGCAGCCAGCTGTTGCCGGACCGGCGCAGCCGCAGGACGTGGTCGGCCTCATAGGAGTGGACGGGCTCCCCCAGCAGGGACATGTCGAACCGCCACTCGGCCCGCACCCGCGCCACGCTCCCCTCGAGCTCCACGCGCAGGTTGCGGTGGTCGCTCGTGGTGAACACCGCCTCGACCTCGCGCAGGCCGCGGAGCGCCGCGCGCTCCTTGTCGTAGGCGCCGCTGTGCTCGTCGATCAGGCGCACCACGCGGTCCACCTCGCCCGCGACCAGGCTCCGGTCGAGCTGGGCGACGAGCGCGTTGACGTCGGCCTCGGCCAGCGCGCGCTCGGCGCGGCGGCGGAGCTCCTGCAGCCGCTCCTCGGTGGGGTGCTCGGCGAGGAGGGAGATCGCGGCGCGGCGGGCGCGCTGCCAGTCGCCCGCGCTGGCCAGGGCGTCGACCTCCTCGATCCCGCGCTCCAGCTGCTCCGCCGCCACGATCCGCGCCACGACCTGGGCCTGCACCCGCTGGGCCTCTCCGTCGTGGGGGCCGTACTCGGCCAGGTAGTCGTCCAGGCGCGCCTTGGCGGCCTGCAGCGGCTCGTCCTCGGTCCACAAGGCGCGCTCGCGGGCGGCGGAGGCCTTGCGCAGGCGCTCCTCGAGGGTGGAGCGGGCGGGGTGCTCGGGGTCCTGCAGGGCGAGGTCCGCGAGCTTCTGCTGGACCGCCGCGTGCTCACCTCGCTTGAGCGCGGCGCCGATCGACTCGACCATGGCGTCGCCGGCCTTGATGCCGCTGTCGCACAGGCCGACCAGGTCCTTCCAGGTCGCGTCGCGCTGGGCGTCGGGGAGGCCGAGCAGGATCTCGTGCGCCGTGCGCCAGCGCTTGGCCTCGGTGTGCTGCCGGCACACCGCCAGCACGCTCGAGCGCTGATCGTCGACCCGGCGCCGCTGGTCGAGCTGCGCGGCCAGCCGGGCGACCAGTTCGGAGACCGCCGGCGCGTCGTCGCCGGGTCGGAAGGCGGGGTCGAGGCGGCCCGCCAGGTCGAGCGCCTCCTTGGCGGCCGTCAGGTCCCCCGCCGCCAGCGCCTCGCGGCCGGCGGCGTAGGCGCGGCGGAGCTCGTCGGTCGGCTCCCACTGCAGCGGCACCGCCGCCGCGTCGACCCCCTTGGCGTCGACCAGGCGTCCCTCGCGCCCCGGCTCGCCGGTCAGGCGCACCGTCCAGGCGATCGACTGATAGCCGGGCCGGTCGAACTCGAGCCGGTACTCCCCGGGCGGGAACTTGCCCGTCGTCTGTCGCTCCAGCTCGTGGGTGTTCTTGGCGCCCCGCAGCCGGATCGTGGTGGCGGTGGGCCAGCTGCCCGTGAACACGAAGGCCACGTAGCCGTCGAGCACCTCCGCCGGCAGGTCCTGGGGCGGAGGCGGGTCGGCGCCGTCGCGCGGCGACGGGGTCGTGACCCCGGGGTCGGTCCCGTCGGTGTCGACCGGCAGCAGCCCGAGCTGGTCGCGCATGATGCTCCGCACGCGCTCGGGGTCGCTGTGGTAGGCGTAGCCGAAGGCGGCCCCCGCGGCGAGCAGCAGCAGGAACAGCGCCAGGGGCGCCCGGCTCTTGCGCGGCGGCGGCGCCGGCGGGCGGCGGCGGGCGGAGGTCCGCTTCTTGGGCCCCTCGGGCGCCGTCTCGGGCTCGACCTCCGGCTCGGCGGCCTCGACCGGCGCCGGCTTGGAGACGCCGCCGCTCATCTCCTCGGTGACGGCGTTCCGCCGCTCGGAGATGTTCCGCTTGCGGGTGGCGTGGGCGCCCGAAATGTTCCCGCCGGGGGTGCTGGCCCGCAGCCGCTCCGGGTCGTAGAAGCCCGAGCCCGGCCGCCGCTCGCCCCCCTCGGCCACGTAGTAGTCGTAGTGATCGAGGAACTCGCCGAGGTCGGCCAGCAGCTCCTGAGGGTTGGCGTACCGCTCGTCGGGGTCCTTCTCGAGCAGCTTGAGGGTGATCTCCTCGAGGAAGGGCGGGATGTCGCTGCGGATCGAGGCCGGCTGGGGCGGCGGCTCGTACACGTGCTTGAAGATCAGCCCGGCGGGGGTGTCGGCCCGGAAGGGGAGCGACCCGGTGAGGAGCTCGTACAGGACGATGCCGAGCGAGTACAGGTCGGAGCGGCCGTCGAGCGGGTCGCCCCGCCCTTGCTCGGGGGACAGGTAGTTGGGCGTCCCCATGATCAGGCCCGCGTTGGTGAGGTTCTTGGCCTCGGGGCCGCCGGAGGTCGCCTTGGCGAGGCCGAAGTCCATCACCTTGACGATGCCGTTCTTGTCCACCATGACGTTCGACGGCTTGATGTCGCGGTGGATCAGGCCCTTGTCGTGGGCCACGTGCAGGGCGCTGGCGACGCCGATCATGACGTCGACGATCTCCGACCACTCCAGCCGCTCGCGCCGGGCCCGCTCGGCGAGGTCCTCGCCCTCCACGAACTCCATGGCGAAGTAGGGGGTGCCCTCGTCGATCCCGTAGGCGTAGATCTGAATGACGTTGGGGTGGACCAGCGACGCCGCGGCCTTGGCCTCGCGCTGGAACCGCTCGATGAAGTTCTCCTGGGTGGCGAGGGTGCGCGGCAGGACCTTCACCGCCACCGGGCGGTCGAGCGAGATCTGGCGGGCCAGCCACACCTCGCCCATGCCCCCCTGCCCGACCTTGCGCTCGAGCTCGAAGTCGCCCAGGCGGCGGGTCGTGCCCCGGGACATCTCGGCGAGGGTCTCGTCGCCGATGTTGACGGTGGTCTCGGGGTCGAGCTCCTCGGGCGCCATGTCGATGGTGTCGAGCTCGTTGGGGTCCATGTCGACCGTGTCGGCGTCGATGTCGTCCTGGGCCGACACCAGCTCGGCCTCCACGGCGTCGGCGTCGCCGGCCGTGTCGGCGAGGTGGCGCTTCCTGGTCGCCCGGCTGCCGAGCAGGCCGGCCGGGACCTCGTCCATGGTCCCCTCGCCCGCCTCGTCCTGGACCTCGCCGGCCGCGGGGAGCCCCGGCACGTCGTACGTGTCGAAGTCGTCGTGCGCGTAGGGATCGCTCATGCGTACCGCTTCCGGCCCGACAGGGCTCGGAGGTCCAGGCAGTGGATCGCCTCGGGCATCGCCACCCCGCGCACGCCTTCCTGAGGAAGCCGGCGGATTCTACAACATGGGTTTACGTCAGTGGAGCGCCCACCGGCCCCCTGACCCCCCCCAGCTTGGTCGCCCGGACGCCGCTCCTCAAGGGTCGGCCTGCGGGTAGGCTGGGGCGATGAGTAATGACCCCGACGCCGCTCGCCGCCGTAAGCGGGAGACCCTCGACAAGCTGGGCTGGGTGTGCCGCCAGATCGAGCACCTCCTGGCCGGTCAGGACGTCCGCCTGGGCGACCTCCTCCTCCCCCACGAGGCGAAGCCCGGCGAGACCCCCCTCGAGCGCCTGCAGGCCTTCAAGGCGCTCCTGAGCGAGGCCCTCGCCGAGCAGAACCGCGGCGAGCCCCGCCGCTGCCGCCGCTGCCAGCAGCCGATCCCCGCTCCCCAGCTCGACGCCATGCCCTGGGCCTGGGCCTGCGCCGCCTGCGCCTGATCCTCGATCGCCCTTGCGGGCTTCGCGGCGGCGGGTAGACTCACCACCCGCCCATTGGCGCATCGTCTAACGGTAGGACGGCGGACTCTGGATCCGCTAGTCTAGGTTCGAATCCTAGTGCGCCAGGCATCAAGACCGCCCCGGGGATCCAGAGCCCCGGGGCGGCGCTCTGTACGGGCGTCAGGTCGCGCAGTGACCGTTCCGGCTTGGGAGTACCGCGAGATCGACTGGCGCTACGCGCTGCCCTGCGCGGATCGTCTCCCGGCGGAGGTCGAGACCGAGGAAGGCGCTGCCGCGCGGGACGGGCGCGCTATGCCGGCGCGACCGCCTGCGCGCGGCGTGCGGCCCAGCGGGCGCCGAGCCAGCCGGTGTGGCCGCCGCGGCGGCGGGCGGCGCGCTGGGCGGCGCGCCACACGACCCGCTGGAGGGCGGGCTTGCCCGCGAC
>JAWLGW010000262.1:0-7766 GCA_041690735.1 Planctomycetota bacterium | reverse complement strand
CGGGGAGGCTACTTCTCCTCCTCGGGGCCCTTCTTCTTCTTCTTCTTGCCGATCTTGATTACGGTCGCGCGGACCTTGGGCATGCCGTAGACCGACGAGGAGTCGTCGTTCCAGCGGCCGTCCTCCTTGAGCTTGAGGAGCCGCTCGTAGCGCGTGTAGACGTTGCGCGTGCGGCCCATGCCGGCGCCCATCTTGAGGCTCTTGTGAATGGACACGGTCGTCCCTCCGCGTTCAGGCGTAGGAGTTTACCCCCGGGTGGGCGCTGGTCAACCGTAAAGCGGGGGGCCCGCTGCGGGAGTTAGGGCTCGGAGGAGGCGGTAGCGGGGCTCACCCGGTGGAGGACCAGGGCGCCGACCGGGACGCCGAGGGAGTGGGCCACGGGGCCGCACTTGGCCCGGAGGAGGAACACCACGTCCTTGTCGCGGGCGGTGAAGGTCTCGTAGTAGGCCGAGCCCTTGGCAATGATGAGGTCCGAGGCCGCTATGGCCGCCTGCAGCTCCTTGCCCCGGGAGGCGGCCAGCCGGCCGGGCTTGAGCTCGAACAGGTCGGCGGCGGAGGTTTTTTGGTCGGCGGGCGGGGGCGGGGCGGCCCCCTCGTCGGGCTCGGGCTCGTCCTCGATCGGCTCCTGCGCCTCCTCGATCGTGACCGGGCCCTCGGGGCCCATTCCCGAGGAGAGGGCATCCTCGAGGGTCGCGTCATGGAGGAGGCCGCCGCCGCGGACCGCTATCCGGACGTGCTTGCCCAGGGCCTCGAGCTGCTCGATCAGGAGCTTGTCGAAGTGGGCCTCGCCCGCGTTGTCGAGCAGGTAGAGCACGTCCTTGGCCGCGTCCGCCGCCTCACGGAGCTGGCTGGGGTCGCCCAGGGCGAAGCCCGCGGCGAAGGCCTCGTCGAAGGCCTGCTGGGCGTCGCGGCGGGAGAAGCGGGCGAAGATCCGCTCGTCGACCAGGTTGGCGGCGGCGGCGGCGTGGGTGGCCAGGGCGAAGGGGTCGTCGGAGCTCGCCAGGCGCTCGCGGAAGGCCTTGGCCAGGGTGCGGAACCGGTCGTGGTCGGCCAGGCGCAGCCGCTCGTAGGGGTCCGCCACCTTGAGCGTGTCGCGGGCGGCCGCGAACACGTCCTCCAGAATGTCCGCGGGGCTGGTGTCCCAGTCCGCCTCGGGCAGGGTCTGCAGGACCTGCGCCAGCACCTTGCGCTGGCTCCACTCGTCGTCCGAGGCGGCCCGGGCGACCTGGAGGGCCTGGTGCAGAATGCAGGGAATGCAGTCGGGCCGGGGCTTCAAACTTCCTCGCCCGGAGACGACGCAGTGCCAGGCGGCGTGCGAGCTCGGGTCGGGGCTGCGCCCGCTGTGACCCTTCGGGAACCGCTCCCGGCTCCGCCCGTCGACCCGACTCGTCTCCAGGGTCGAATATCGGCGAAGGGCTACCGGCGATCAACCTCCCCAGCGGGGCTCCGGAAACAGGCCGGCCGCCGCGGGGACGCGGCGGCCGGGAGCGCGTCGCTGCGAGGCTGCAGCTAGCGGGGGCGGCGGAAGTAGGCCGAGTGGAAGGTCCCGCTCCCCATGGGGTCGCTGGTCTCGCGCACCCGCTTGAGCACCACCTCGTCGCGCTGGGCGAAGCCGCGGATCCGCACCTCGCCCCCCCGGGCCTCGGCCTCGAGCCCCTCGCGGCCGAAGATCGGCGAGCGGGGCTGCTCGTTGAGCCAGGTCGCCAGGGAGGTCGCGTTGTCGGGGGTGGTGGTCGCCACCACGAGCATGTACCGCTCCTGCGGCGCCGGGGCCGAGCGAGCCACCTCCACCACCTGCGGCTCGCTCGCCTGAGGCGCTTGCTGGGGAGCGGGCGCGCTGGCAGGCGCCGCGCCCGCGCTCGCCCCTGCGGGGCGGAACGAGGCGGGGACGCTACTCGCGGTCCCCGCGGCCGCGGGCTCGGCCGGGTCGGGGACCCGCTCGCGGACCACCACCGCCACCTCGCCCGGGCCGGCGGGGCCCGCCTCGGCGGCGGGCGTCGAGGTGCGGCCGAACATGAAGGCCGCCACCAGCAGGCCCCCCATGAGGATCGCCCCCACCACCGCCGTGTCGTGGCGGACCGTGTAGGTCTTCATCTCCGCCTCGGGCGGCTCGCTGCCGAGTCCCTCCACGAAGCCGTCGTCCACCAGCACCAGCGCGTCGCCGTCGAGCTCGAAGAACTCCTCCTCGCTCTTCTTGCCGCCCGGCATGCGCAGGGGGCGGGGCGCGGGGCCGCTGCTGACGTCGGCGGAGGGATAGCTCCACGTGCCGGCGGGGCGCTTGAGCGGCCCGGTGGAGGCCGCCCGGGTGGTCGAGGCCGACGCCGGCTTGCTGCCGGTGTGGCGCGACATGATCTCGAACAGCTCGTCGTTCTTGCGGAACAGTCCCATGGCGCCTCCGGAGGAATGCCTGATCTCCCTCCTCTATCGGCGCGGAGTGGGGGCTCGCTTCAGCCCTGTGTGGAGGTCCGCCCCGCCGCCACCAGCTCGGCCGCCACCCGCAAGGCCTCCACCATGGCCGAGGGGTCCGCCCGGCGCCGCCCCGCAATGTCGAAGGCCGTCCCGTGGTCGGGGGAGGTGCGCACGATCGGCAGGCCCAGGGTCACGTTGGTGGCGGCGCCAAACGCCGCCAGCTTGACCGGGATCAGCCCCTGGTCGTGGTACAGGGCGATCACCGCGTCGATCCCCCCGGGTCCGCTCGGCTGGGGCCGGGCCGCCCTGGCGAACAGCGTGTCCGCGGGGAAGGGGCCGGAGACGTCGACCCCCGCGGCCCGGGCCCGAGCCAGGGCGGGCTCGAGGACCTCTGCCTCCTCGTGCCCGAACCGGCCGCCGTCCGAGGCGTGAGGGTTGAGCGCCGCCAGGGCCAGGCGGGGGCGAGCGGCGACGCCCAGCCGCGCGAGGGCCGCGGTGGCGATCCGGCAGGTCTCCGCCACCCCCTCGATGGTGATCCGGTCCGCCACCTCCCGCAGGGCGAGGTGCGTGGTGGCGAGCACCACCCGCAGGGGGCCACCCTGAAGCATCATGCGCACCTCGGCCTGGAACAGGTCCGCCAGGAGCTCCGTATGGCCGGGATGCGCCTCGCCCGCCAGGCCCAGGGCCTCCTTGTTGAGCGGCGCGGTCACCAGGGCGTCCGCCTCGCCGCGCGCCACCAGGTCCGCGGCCGCCCGCACCGCCGCCGCCGCCGCCCGACCGGCCTCGGCGCTGGGGCACCCCTCGAACAGGCGACGGGTCGCGCAGGCGACCTCGGGAGGGCTGTGGATCCGGGCGGGCAGGGGCAGCTCGAGGCGGCGGGCGGCCGCGGCGATCAGCTCGCGGTCACCCACCACGATCGCCTCGGCGGCGACCTCCTCGCGGGCCAGGGCGGCCAGCACCACCTCGGGGCCGATCCCGGCCGGGTCGCCCAGGGAGATGGCGAGGGTGGGGCGCCTCACTGCGGCCCGGCGGGCCCCAGGTCGCGCTCGATCCGGTCCGCGATCAGGTAGGCCACCCGGCGGGCCCAGTTCCAGCCGGCGTGGGAGCGGTGGAACAGGCGCAGGTACTTGAGCGCCTGCCCGTCGACGGTGGCCGCCACGATCCCGCTCACCAGCGGCGAGACGGCGGCCGGCGGGAACAGGAGCCCGAACCACCCCATGCCGATCGAGATCGCGTAGCCGGGCGAGGTGTAGGCCAGGTGGTGGTCGTCGCGGCGCACGAAGTCGCTGGCCTCGGTGCCGGTGCGGGCCCGGAGCAGCCGGCCGCGGGTGGTAATCCCGAGGTCCCACCTCAATCCGGCCCAGTGCTGCGCGAACACCAAGAAGCCGGGGAAGGCGATCAGGCTGTTGTACCAGCGAGCGTTGGGCTCCGCCTCGTAGCTGAGGTCCACCACGTAGTCCACGTCCACAGGGCGCTCGCCGGGGGCCACGTCGCGAATGTGGGTGAAGTTGAGGTCGTGGCTCAGGGCGGTGCGGACCATGTCGTGCAGGACCTGGTGCCTCCCCTCGTAGCGGACGATCCCCAGGCGCACGGGCACCGGCAGGGCCGGCCGCTCCACCAGCGGGGTGGAGTCCTCGGCGTCGAACCTGACCGGCGAGGCGCACCCGGGCGCGCCCAGCGAGACCAGGGCGACCAGGAGGAGTAGGGCGAGTCGGCTCATGGACCTCTCCACTCACATGGTGTGCAGACGCCGTCGGCTGCACAAGGGGAGGCGGCAGGGCGGGCGAGCGCCGCCCGCAGTTGGTGGGCAGCGGCTATCCTTGGCGCGTGCGTCCCCCGAGCCACTCCCCCCCGAGCCACTCCCAGCTCCCGTCGAGCTCGCTCACGGGCGCTCCCCCCCGGCTGCCCACGCTGTTCCTGGCGGTGTTGCTGGTCCTGGCCGCCGGGGCGGTCGCGCTGCTGGCGCACCTCGAGGTGAGCGCGCTCCTCGCCAAGGCGGACGCCGCCGCGGCCAAGGCGCGGGAGCTGCGGGCAGGCGAGTACCTGCAGCGGGCGCAGGCGGCCCGGCGGGCCACCCCGCTGGCGATCCTGGGCCTGGCCCCGCTGCTGGCGGCGGTGCTGGCCGCCTTCCACCCCCGGGTGGTGGCCAGGCTGCGGTACGCCTCGCTGGAGGGGCTGGCGCTGGTGGGCGCGGCGCTGGCCACCTGGCCGGTGGTGGTCCTGCAGCTCCCCGCCCAGCTCACCGCCAAGGGGTTCGATCCCTACCAGCCCGCGGTCCTGGCCGCCGGCGGCGCCGCGGCGGTCCTGGCCGCCGGCCGCCTCGAGCCCCGCCGGCTGACCGGCCTGGCGGCGCTGCTGGCCATCGCCCTGTGGATCCCCTTCGACCTGCGCTGGTACCGGTCAGCCTTCGCCGGGCCCGACCCCTTGGGCCTGGGGTACGCCACCTTCTCGCTGATCGTCACCGCGCTGGGGCTCCTGTGCTTCGCGGTGGTCGGCCGCCAGGCCGTGGGCGCCCGGCCGCCGCGCCTGGGGGACCTCGCGCCCGCCGGGGTGCTGCTGCTGGCGTTCGGGGTGATCGCGCTGCCGATCGGCCTCGGCAGCGGCTTCCTGGCGTGGACGCCGCCCAAGCACGGGCCGCTCGCCTTCGCCGCCGCCAGCGTGGGGATCGCGCTCACGATCGCGCTCCCCGAGGAGCTGTTCTTCCGGGGGATCCTCGACCACCGGCTGGAAGAGTCGACCGGCCGCTACTGGCGGTCGCTGCTGCTCTCGTCGCTGGCCTTCGGCCTCATGCACTGGAACAACCGCGACGCCCTCGACGAGCGGCTGCTGTACTTCTTCCTGGCCACGATCGCCGGGGTGTTCTACGGGCTCGCCTACCGCAAGACCCGCGGCCTGTGGGCGCCGGTGCTGGTGCACACCCTGGTGGACGTGATCTGGTCCACCTTCCTCAAGGGATGAGCGGCGGCGGAGTGCTGACCGCGTCCGACGTGCGGCGGGCGGCGCTGTGGACGGCGCTGGGGGCGTCGCTCCTGGCCCTGCTGTGGCTCACCACCTATGCGGTGCTGTTCATCCGCAGCTTCCCCAGCTCGTGGCTCGAGCACCTGCTGGGCGCCGAGTGCGCGGGGCTGGTGCTGTTCCCCCTGGCCCTCGGCGAGCGCCCGGCCACCGCGGGGGGAGGCGGCCGGCGGGCCCTGGCCCTGCTCGCCGCCGCGACGCTGGTGCTGGTCTGGGCGCAGGTGCACCCGCTCCTGTTCCAGCACCTGCGGGCGCTGCTCACCACTGGCTCGCTCACGGGGAGCGTGAGCGAGACCTGGAACAAGGCGCTGGCTCAGGTCGGCAAGGGCCTCCCCTCCCTCCAGCACCTGCTGCTGCAGGTGGGCGTCCTGGCGCCGCTGGTGCTCCTGTTCTCGGCGCGGATCGAGCGCTACGCCCTGCGATGGCAACTCGCCTACGTGGTGCTCGGCACCGTGGTCGTCTCGGGGCTCTCGCTGTGGGGGGCGGCGCTGGTGGCCGAGGAGCCCCCGGGGCCTCAGCACGCCGAGGTGCTGCGCCGGATGGACCGAACACGGGGGACGTTCACGCTCGGCGTCGCCGTGGCGCTCCCGCTCGCCGCGGCGGCGGCGGATCGGCTCGCGCACCGGCTGGACGCCCGCCTGTTCGCGAGCGAGCCGCCGCGCGCCGAGGTGGCGGCCGCCCCGCCGCCGATCGGCCGCCTGGTGGCGCTGGCGGCGGCGGGGAGCCTTGGCCTCGCGCTCCTGCTCAGCTGCGCGCGAGGGGCGTAGCGCCAGCTACTCCGCCTCCTCGAGGTCGAGGAGCCGCGACACCAGCCAGTGGGTGGGCCGATCCAGGGCCCCGTTCGCCTGGAACCGCACCCGACCGGCGCGGTCGACGAACAACGTGGTGGGGAAGGTGGCGAGGTTGGGGATCTGGTCGAGCACCGCCCGATCGCCAAGCAGGGCCACCGGGTAGGTGACGCCGCACTCCTTCGCCGCCTGGGCGACGCGGGCCTTGGCCTCCGCGCCTGCCTCGCCGTCCTCCCAGGCCAGGCCCACCACCGCCACCCGGCCGTCGAACATGCGCTCCACCGCTCGCAGGTGCTTCAGCTCGGTGTCGTAGGGGCGGTAGAAGGTGCCCCACACGTTGACCAGCACCACCTTGCCGCGCAGGTCGGCCAGGCTCACCTGCTTGCCCTCGAGGGTGGTGACCTTCAAGGCGAACGGGAACAGGCTCTCCTTCTTCTCCAGCTGCTCGAGCCAGTACTCGCGGATCTTCTGGGCGTCCTTGGCGAGGGTCAGCGCCTCCTTGAAGCGGGGCTGGTCGCGGATCCCGTCCAGGTCGCTGTCCTTGTTGAGCTGGATCCAGAGGTCGAAGCCCGCCGACAGGAGCCGCTCGAAGGCGTCGAGGGCCTGCTCGGTCCGCCCCTGGATCGCCCGGGCGCAGGCGGTGTTGTAGTAGGCGTGCTGGGCGTACTGCAGCTCGTCGGGGCGGCGGGTGTCGAACTTCCCCAGCACCTCGAACATGTCGGCGTACTTCGCCAGCCCCGCGGCGACCTTGGCCGCGCCGGCCTCGACGTCGCCGCCCCGGTGAAGCCCCACCCCTGCGACCACCAGCTCGTCGCCCTGCTGCAGCAAGGCCTCGATCCGTCCGCGGACGTCGTCCTGGGCCGCGGCGGGCGCCGCCGCCATGAGCCCGAGCACCACCACACCTGCCAGCCACCGCGCGCTCTTCACAGGTCACCTCCTGGAGTGGCGCACGGTGTCGCAAGATTCCGCAGGGAGTTCAAGTGGACGACGTCTGGCTTGGCGTATCTTCAGTCCGCTCCACCTTCCCCGAGAGGTGAGCGGGAGAGGTGAGCGGAAGTTGTACCGCGGTTATACTCGCCTTCATGAAGACCGCCGTCTCCCTCCCCGACGAGCTGTTCGACGAAGCCGAGCGCTTCGCCAAGCAGCACGGCCTCTCGCGCAGCGAGCTGTACGCGAAGGCGCTGCGCGAGTTCCTGCAGCTTCGGCGCCGCGAGGGGCTGGTGGAGCGGATCGACGCCTTCTGCGAGCAGGAGGACACGCGTCTCCCCAGGGACCTGCAGGAAGCGGCTCGGCGCGGGATCCTCCGGCAGGAGTGGTGAGTTGACCAAGCCGCCGCCCCTACGCCGGGGCGACCTGTGGTGGGCAGACCTCGGCGAGCCGCGGGGCGCTGAGCCGGGCTTCCGACGCCCGGTCCTGGTCGTCCAAGACGACAGCTTCAACGAGAGCAAGCTGGCGACCGTCGTCGTCCTCAGCGTGACGTCGAATCCGCGCTACGGTCAGTTGCCAGGCAACGTCGTCCTCCCGCCCAGGGTCAGCGGCCTGGATCGTGAGTCC
>JAWLGW010000261.1:0-7767 GCA_041690735.1 Planctomycetota bacterium | reverse complement strand
TCCCCCTCCGCCAGGCTTCGCCTGGCGCACTAGCAGTTAGCCATTAGCTGTTAGAGCTGTCGCTCCTCGAGAGCTCCTCGCCAGCGGCCTGGACGAGGCGCGACAGCAGCTAACTGCTAACCGCTAACTGCTAACCGCTCGTGCCCGAATCAAACCGAGCAGCAGCGCAGCGAGCCTGGCAGGAGAGAGAGAAGACGACGAATCGTGCCCCCCTCACTTTAGAATCGCCCCCCACTCCAGGAGAGGGGAGCGCGATGTCCAAGGCAGAGGAGAAGGAGACCCCCGAGCTCACGCCCGAGGTGCTCGACCTGTTCGACCGCTACGTGCATGGCGCGATCGGTCGGCGTGACTTCCTGGCGCGGGCGGCGCGGCTCGCCGGCAGCGCCCTCGCGGCCGCCGCGCTGCTCGAGCACCTGAGCCCCGACTACGCGCTGGCGCAGCAGGTGACGCCCAAGGATCCGCGGATCGGGACGGAGCGGGTGACCTACCCCTCACCGCAGGGCCACGGGGAGGTGCGGGCGCTGCTCGCGCGCCCCAGGGGCCCCGAGAAGCTGTCCGGCGTGCTGGTCGTCCACGAGAACCGGGGCCTGAACCCCTACGTCGAGGACGTGGCGCGGCGGCTGGCGGTGGCGGGCTTCCTCGCCCTCGCGCCCGATGGCCTGACGCCGGCGGGCGGCTACCCGGGCGACGACCCGAAAGGTCGGGAGCTGCAGGCGAAGCTCGACCCGGGCAAGCTCATGGAAGACTTCGTGGCGGGGGCCGAGTCGCTCGCCGCGCACCCCGACTGCACGGGGAAGATCGGCGTGGTCGGCTTCTGCTACGGCGGCCTGGTGTCCCACACCCTGGCCACGCGGCTGCCCAGCCTGGCGGCCGCGGTCCCGTTCTACGGCCGGCAGCCGGCGCCCGAGGAGGCCGCCAAGGTCAAGGCGCGCCTGCTGGTGCACCACGCCGAGAACGACCCGCGGGTGAACGCAGGCTGGCCGGAGTACGAGGCGGCGTTGAAGGAGGCCGGGGTCCGTTACGAGGTGCACGTCTATCCGGGGACGAACCACGGCTTCCACAACGACACCACCCCCCGCTACGACAAGGCCGCCGCCGAGCTGGCCTGGAAGCGGACGCTGGCGCTGTTCGAGGAGACGCTGCGCTGAGCAGGAGCGCGCACGGCGCGCCTCGACTCCCGAACGCGTATCAGGTGGTAGACGGGCGGAGGCCTTCGCGCTCCGAGGCGGCCTCCGCCTCCAGGCGCTTGAGCCACACGTCGACCACGAACGGCCCGAAGGGGATCACCGCCCCCACGATCCCCGCCAGGCCCAGGCGCGGTCCGATCGGCACTCGCTTGATCGCGGTCACGCAGGCGAAGGCCAGCGCCACGAACAGCAGGCCGTGGAGGGAGCCCACGATCCGCACCGCCAGGGGCATGTCGAGCAGGTACTTGAGCGGCATGGCCACCCCGAACAGCACCAGGGTCGACGTCCCCTCCACCATTCCCAGCAGCCGCAGCTTCCGCAAGAAGTCGGCGTCCATGCCCCCTCCTGAGCCCGCCTCCCCCCCAGCGCGCCGGCGGAGATGCGCGCCCAGGATATCCGCGCGGCGCACCACCGACCGAGGCGAGGGGCAGGCGATGATCGCTGAGGTGATCGAGGAGTTCCGACAGGTCGCGACGGTCTGCGCCCGGAATCCTGCAGATGTCAACGGCTGGCTCCCTCACACCAGCGCGCGCACCCCCCGAAGACGCGCCCCGCGAGGTGCGACAACTTGCCGCACCGCTGCGCTCGGTCCCGACGCCTAGGATCTGCGTCTCATGGGAGCGCTGTTGGACGTCGTGGGTCCGGCATATCCACTCCCGCGCGCTGCGCGCGAGCCCCTGTCTCCGTGGGGGTTGCACCCGATGCTGCGCAGCGCTACAACGTCCGGCCTTTGTCGGGGAGACGTCCTCCTCGCGGCCCTGAGCGGCCGCGCGAGCGGGCGGAGGACGACCCCGGCGGCATCCCGACGGGTGGTGTACCGGTGAGCTGGAATGCCCCTAGGCAAGTGATCTTCCCGCCCTGGGTCGATCAGGCAGTGGTGGGCGTGGTCGCCTTCGCCCTGATCGCGGGCGGCTACGTCACGTTCCTCGTCGCCTTCGGCGCTTCGCCCAAGACGACCGACGTGGGCTACGCGCCCGAGCAGCCGGTGCCGTACAGCCATGAGCTGCACGTGGGCCAGCTGGGGCTCGACTGCCGCTACTGCCACACGTCGGTGGAGCAGGCGGCGCAGGCGAACATCCCGCCCACCTCCACCTGCATGAACTGCCACAGCAAGGTGCTCACCCAGAGCCCCAACCTGGAGAAGCTGCGGGAGAGCGCGCGCACCGGCATGCCGATGGCGTGGAACCGGGTGCACGACCTGCCCGACTACGCCTACTTCAACCACTCGGCCCATGTCACCCGCGGCGTCGGGTGCGAGGAGTGCCACGGGCGCATCGACACCCAGGTGGTCGTCCGGCAGGTGGCGCCGCTCAGCATGGCCTGGTGCGTCGACTGCCACCGCCACCCCGACGCCCGCCTGCGCCCGCCCGAGGACGCGACCGTCATGGGCTGGCAGCCGCCGGGCGGCATGAGCCGCCTCGAGTTCGGCCGCCAGTTCCGCAAGGACAACCACATCAACCCTCCGACGGACTGTTCGACATGTCACAGGTAGACGCGGGCAAGACCTACTGGCGTAGCCTCAACGACCTCGCGGACACCCCGGAGTTCCGTGAGCTCGTCGAGAACGAGTTCCCCTCCCGCCTCGACGCGGTCGTCGACCCGGTGTCGCGCCGGCGGTTCGTGCAGCTCATGGGCGCGTCCTTCGCGCTGGCGGGGCTGTCGGGCTGCGACTTCGCGCGCTGGCCCGAGGAGAAGGTGCTGCCCTTCTCGCGCCGCCCCGACGGCCGCATCCCCGGCACCGCGGTCCACTACGCCACCACCATGGAGCTCGGCGGCGTCGGCGCGGGGCTGCTGGTCACCACCTACGACGGCCGCCCGATCAAGGTGGAGGGCAACCCGCAGCACCCCGACAGCCTGGGGGCCACCAGCCAGTACGCCCAGGCCAGCGTGCTGCAGCTGTACGACCCCGACCGCAGCAAGGCCGTGATCCACCGGCCGGCGCCCAAGGACGAGCGCAAGCGCAGCTCCTGGGAGGCGTTCCTGGCCGAGGTCGGGCCCCGGTTCGCGCAGCGGCGCGAGGCGAAGGGCCTCAAGCTGAGCGTGCTGGCCGAGGCCACCTCCTCGCCCACCGTGCAGCGGCTGCGCGACGAGCTGGCTCGGATGTGCCCGCGCCTGCGCTGGTACGAGTACGAGCCCCTCGGCCACGACAACGCCCTCGAGGGCGCCCGCATGGCCCTGGGCGGCAGCTACCGGAGCCTGTTCGACCTCGAGCGCGCGGACGTGATCGTCAGCCTCGACGACGACCTGCTCGGCAACCACCCGGCGGCGCTCCGCTACAGCCGGGCCTTCGCCGACCGGCGCCGCCGGGTCGACCGCGACAAGACCATGAACCGCCTGTACGCGGTGGAGAGCGTGTTCAGCCTCACCGGCGGCATGGCCGACGTGCGCGAGCCTGTCAACGCCGCTGAGGTCCTCCACTTCGGCCTGCGGCTGGCGGCCGAGGTCGCCCGCTCCGACGAGGCGGTGGCGGGCAAGCTCAGCAAGGCGCTGCGCGAGAAGCTCGAGCAGCTGCGGGCGCCGGCTGGCCACCCCCACGCTCAGCTGCTCGGCCAGGTCGCTCGCGACCTGCTCGCCAACCGCGGCCGGGGCGTGATCGCCGTCGGGGCGCGGCAGCCGGCGCTCCTCCACGCGGTGGGGCACCTGCTCAACGGGCTGCTCGGGAACGTGGGCCAGACGGTGTCGTACCTCGAGGAGGCCCCCCGCGCCTCCTACGTGGACGCGATCCGCACGCTCCACAACGAGATGAGCCACGACCGGGTGGACACCCTGCTGATCCTGGGCGCCAACCCGGTCCTGACCGCCCCCGCCGACATCGACTTCAAGGCGGCCCTCGAGAACGTCACCTGCAGCGTCCACCTCGGCCTCTACGACGACGAGACCGGGCGCGAGTGCACCTGGCACCTGCCGCAGGCGCACTTCCTCACCTCCTGGGGGGACGCGCGCGCCTACGACGGCACCGTCAGCCTGGTCCAGCCCACGATCCAGCCGCTGTACGGCGGCAAGAGCGTGATCGAGATGCTGGCCGTGCTGCTGGGGCGCGACCCGAACCAGGCCGAGCAGAGCCACGGCTACCACCTGGTGCGCGACACCTACCGGGGCCAGTGGGGCGGCGAGCTCGAGACGCGCTGGCGGCGCGCCCTGCACGACGGCGTGATCCAGGGCACCGGCACCCCGCGCAAGAGCCCCCGCCGCGACGACGACCCGATCGTCACGCACCTGGCGGCGGTCTCCCCCGAGCCGCCCAAGCCGACCCGGGAGGCCCTGGAGCTGGTCTTCACCCAGGACCACAAGGTCTACGACGGCCGCTTCGCCAACAACGCCTGGCTGCAGGAGCTGCCCGACCCGTTCACCAAGCTGACGTGGGACAACGCCGTCCTCATGAGCCCCGAGACGGCCAAGGCGCTCGAGGTCAAGGAGGGCGACCTCCTGCAGGTGACGGTGCGCGAGGGCGACAAGCAGCGCCCGCTCTCGGTGGCGGCCTTCGTGCTGCCCGGCCTGCCCCTGTTCACCCTCAACCTCGCCCTGGGCTACGGCCGCGGCGAGGCGGCCGGGGTGGTCGCCGCCGGCGCGGGCTTCAACACCTACGAGCTGCGCGGCTCCGCCAACCCGCACGTGGTGGCCGGCGTCAGCGTGGCGGCCGCCGGCGGGACCTACCAGCTGGCGACCACGCAGGACCACCACACGGTCCTGACCGACATCAGCCGGCCCGAGGTGGAGAAGCGGGCCGGGCAGCTGGTGCGCGAGGTCCCGCTGGACGAGTACCAGGCGACGCCCAAGATCGCCAAGAACCCCTGGGAGGGCGGGCCGACCCTGCACCACGGCGACCCCGTGCAGCACGGCGTGGGCCCCAACCCCCGCAAGCTCCAGCTGTGGGAGCACCCCCTCGAGTACGAGGGGCGCCGCTGGGGCATGGCGATCGACCTGTCGGTGTGCACCGGCTGCAGCACCTGCGTCGTCGCCTGCCAGGCCGAGAACAACATCCCGGTGGTCGGCAAGAGCGAGGTCGCCCGCGGCCGCGAGATGCACTGGCTGCGCATCGACCGTTACTTCAGCAGCGCGCCCCTGGGGACTCGCCGCGAGGGGGCCCCCAGCGGCGGCGAGGACCCCGCTGGCGGCGAGGAGGCCGCCGAGCCGCGCGCCGCGCAGGTGGGCCCGGTGCGGGTGGTCCACCAGCCGCTGCCCTGCATGCAGTGCGAGAACGCCCCCTGCGAGTCGGTGTGCCCCGTCGCGGCGACCACCCACAGCGACGAGGGGCTCAACGACATGGTCTACAACCGCTGCATCGGCACGCGGTACTGCTCCAACAACTGCCCCTACAAGGTCCGCCGGTTCAACTACTTCTGGAACCATCACGGGCCGTTCCACCCGCGCAGCGCGCCCGGCGCCCCCGAGCTCCCCAAGCTCCCCAAGAGCGTCATCACCGACGCCACCGGGATCCCGGCGGCCGCCGAGCTCAGCCCGCTGGAGGCGATGGTCTACAACCCCGAGGTCACGGTGCGGGCCCGGGGCGTGATGGAGAAGTGCACCTACTGCGTGCAGCGGATCAAGGCGGCGACGATCCCCTGGGACAACAAGCACCGCGGGGTCTCGAAGGGCGAGCGGCCCAAGATCCCCGACGGGACGATCCAGACCGCCTGCCAGCAGGCCTGCCCCACCCGGGCGATCGTGTTCGGGGACCTCGACGACCCCGACAGCGAGGTCAGAGAGTGGCAGGCCGGCGATCGGACCTACTCGATCCTCGCCGAGCTGAACACGCGACCGCGGACGCAGTACATGGCGAAGCTCCGCAACATTCCGCCGGCGTCGGCCTAGAGGCAGGGTGGCGATGACCTCGGAGACGACGACTCTTCAGTACGAGCGCTGGAACAGCTGGGACGACCCGAGCAAGCGGGCCCCGCTGATCACCGGCTCGCCCTCGCTCACCAGCATCACCGACGACATCTGCCGGGTCGTCGAGGCGCCCAAGCCGCCCAAGATCTGGTACATCGCCCTGGCGATCAGCATCGCCACCATGTCGCTGCTGGGCCTGACGATCGGGTACCTGTTCGTGGCCGGCACCGGCACCTGGGGCCTCAACAACCCGGTCAACTGGGGCTGGGCCATCGTCAACTTCGTGTTCTGGGTCGGCATCGGCCACGCGGGCACGCTGATCTCGGCGATCCTGTTCCTGTTCCGACAGAAGTGGCGCACGGGGATCAACCGAGCCGCCGAGGCCATGACGATCTTCGCGGTCATCTGCGCCGGGACCTTCCCCGGGATCCACGTCGGCCGGGTGTGGCTCGCCTACTGGATGGCCCCGCTGCCCAACCAAATGGACATGTGGCCCCAGTTCCGCAGCCCGCTGCTGTGGGACGTGTTCGCGGTGAACACCTACTTCACCGTGTCGCTGCTGTTCTGGTACATGGGCATGGTCCCCGACCTCGCCACCCTGCGCGACCGGGCGACCACCCGCCTGCGGCAGGTCCTGTACGGGATCTTCAGCCTGGGCTGGCGGGGCAGCAACCGGGCCTGGCACCGCTACGAGCGGGCGTACCTGATCCTGGCCGCCCTGGCGACGCCGCTGGTCCTCTCGGTGCACTCGGTCGTTAGCTTCGACTTCGCGGTCGCGCAGCTGCCGGGCTGGCACACCACGATCTTCCCCCCTTACTTCGTGGCGGGTGCGATCTTCAGCGGGTTCGCCATGGTGCTCACCCTGCTGATCCCCTGCCGAAAGATCTTCGGCCTCGAGGACTTCATCACCGTTCGCCACATCGAGAACATGAACAAGGTGATCCTCGCCACGGGGACCATGGTGGGCTACGCCTACGGCACCGAGTTCTTCATCGCCTGGTACAGCGGCGTCGCGGTCGAGCAGTTCACGTTCATCAACCGCGCCTTCGGCCACTACGGCTGGGCCTACTGGACCATGATCACCTGCAACGTGCTGGTGCCGCAGCTGTTCTGGTTCAAGAAGATGCGCACGAACCTCTACTGGACGTTCATCGCCAGCATCTTCGTGAACATCGGCATGTGGTTCGAGCGGTTCGTGATCATCTGCACCTCGCTGAGCGCCGACTTCCTCCCCTCGTCCTGGGACTACTACTCGCCCACCTGGGTCGACGTCCTGACCTTCGTCGGCAGCTTCGGCCTGTTCATGACCCTGTTCCTGCTGTTCTGCCGCTTCGTCCCCATGGTGGCGATCGCCGAGGTCAAGCAGACCTTCGTCTCCCTCGAGCACGCCGAGCACTTGCGCCACGCGGCGCACGCGGGTGAGGCCAAGCACGCGATCGATCGGTCGGGCCCGACGCCGCCGCCCGCCGTGGCGGGGGGGGGAGTGACGACGTGAGCGACCAGCACGACGACGAGCGCGAGGACGGGGCGGAGGACGCCGTGAGCGACGAGCCCAAGAAGCGGGACGACGAGGAGGGCCAGCCGGCCGAGGACGCCGAGGCCAAGGCCGACGCGGCCGAGGCCAAGGGCGACGCCGAGGCCGACGCGGCCGACGCCGAGGCCAAGGCCGAGGCCGCCGACGCCAAGGCCGAGCAGGCCGAGGAGAAGGTCGCCCAGGCCGAGGTCGCCCCCTCCACCGAGGCGCCGGCCA
>JAWLGW010000260.1:0-7781 GCA_041690735.1 Planctomycetota bacterium | reverse complement strand
CGAGGCCAGCTTCGGCGGCGAGGCGCCCAAGAGGCGCCGCGGGGCCGAGGCCGACACCTTCCGGGAGCTGGTGGCCTACACCCGCGCGCTCGCGGACCTGACCGGCGAGGATCACGGCCGGGACGTGGCGGCCTGGCTGGAGTGGTGGCGGACCGCCAAGGAGGAGCTCGAGCTGAGCGAGGACGTCACCGATGCCGACCGGGAAGAGCTCGCTCGTCGCGCCAAGGAGGATGCGAACAAGACGCGCACCCGCACCAAGGCGCACGGCGTGACCGTGCAGCACAAGAGCGCCGGCAGCGGCAAGGTCAAGCTGCTGGTGATCCACGATGGCGAGTGGGGCGGCGACTACTTCGAGCCCTGGCTGGAGCCCCTCCACGACGTGTGCGAGATCACCTACGTGCGCCTGCCCCAGATCGAGGACTTCGACCAGGACGAGGTGAAGCTCAAGCTCAGCCCCGGCGGGCTGCCCTACATGCCGGTCGACGCGCTGGCCGACGCCTTCGACGCGATCCGCAAGGAGAAGGGCGCCGAGCGGTTCGCCATCATGGCGCACGGCTTCTCGACCCTGGTCGCCTCCCGCTACGTGTCGCGCCACCCCGAGCGGGTGAGCCACCTGATCTTCGTGGGCGGCCTCACCGGCGACTCGGCCTACGGGAAGATCCTCGACGAGATGGAGAAGTACGGGAACAACGTGTGGCAGGACAAGGAGACGACGCACATGGTCATGAACCATTACGTCGACGACGAGAAGACCGGCCGCATGGTGTACGAGCCCGCCGACGCGCAGGAGGCGCTGGCCCTGCAGCGCAAGGCGTTCGACCTGTACTGGGCCGACCCGGCCGACCCCTTCGTGGGCGAGATGTTCGAGCTGTGCCGCACGCCGATCTACACCGAGCTCGACGAGCGCAAGGAGCACATCGTCCTCTCGCCCGAGTTCGAGATCTCGCGCGAGAAGAAGCCGAGTGTGCCGGTGCTCGTGATGGTCGGCGAGAAGACCCTGTGGTCGAGCGTGTCGGACAACGAGCGCCTGGCGAAGAACTACCCCCGCGGCAGGCTGGTCCGGTTCAGCGAGAGCGGCATGTTCCCGTTCATCGAGGAGCCGGACAAGTTCCAGGCCGAGGTGCGCAAGCTGTTCGAGCAGTAGTCGCGCGCCCCTCAGCCTGGCGCGCAGGCGGCAGTCCTGCCTCGCCTCGCAGCGCGTTCGCCGGCCCCAGGAGGGTGCGGTTCAACACCGCGCGAGCCAGCCTCCAGCTGAGCGGGTTGATCCACCGGCCGAGGTTCGGCAGCCCGAGCGGGCTGCGGTGGGCCGAGGGGATGAAGTCATGAGCCAGGCGGACGCTGCACACCGGGACCCCTCCCCGCTCGGCGGCTGCGCGCGCCGGATAGTGGAAGAAGTGGGCCACCAGCAGGTCGCTGCGGGCCACCAGGTCCTGGCCGGCGGCGGACATGGCGTCGACGGCGGGCAGGAACAAGCGCTCGATGACGATGCGAGCCTGAGCGACGGGGCTGGCCGCCTCGAGACACGCCGCGCCGATCCGGTCCAGCTCGGACGGGTCGTCCACGACCGGGGTGGCCACGTGCGCGATCCCGATGCCGTGGCGCTCGCCGACGGCGTCGTACCGGCGCGGACCGAGGTCGGTCACCACGGCGTTCACCTGGTGCCCGGCCGCGCTCAGCCCTGCACCCAAAGCCAGGAGGGGACGGATGTCGCCCTCGCTCCCCCAGGTCTGAATGCCCACACGCATGGCGACCTAGCTTACGCGGCGGAGCCTGGCGACCCACCTGGACTTCGGGTCCACCGCCGCCTCGTCAGTGGACTTCCGTTCGCGTCGGCGAAGGGACGTGACCGGCCCCGCCCCTCGATGTGCGCCTCGACAGCTGACCCGGCGGCTCTCCACGGCGTTGCGAAGACACCGGCGTCCCCTGGCGTGGGTCATGGGCGTCGCGCTGGTGGTGGCCCTGGCGCTCCTGAGCGGCGAGCTGTCGCTGCGGGAGGGCCTGGCGACGGTGGAGGGGTGGGTCGAGCGGACCGGGGCCTGGGGGCCGGTCGCCTTCGGCATCGCCTACGTGGCGGCGGCCTTGCTGCTGGTGCCGGGGTCGGCGCTGGCCTTCACGGCCGGCGCCCTGTTCGGCCTGCTGGAGGGCACCGTGGTGGTCTCGCTGGCCTCCACGGCGGCTGCTGCGGCGGCCTTCTTGGTCGCGCGAGGTGTGGCCCGCGAGCGCGTCCAGCGCCTGGTCGCCACCCGGCCCCGGCTGCGCGCGCTCGATCAGGCCGTCTCCGAGGGGGGCTGGCGGGTGGTGGGCCTGCTGCGCCTGTCGCCGGTCGTGCCCTTCAGCGTCAGCAACTACCTGTTCGGGTTCACCGGCGTCCGCTTCACGCCGTACGTGCTGGCGACCTGGATCGGCTTCCTGCCCATGACCCTGCTCGAGGTGTACCTCGGGGTCGTGGGGCGGGCGGGGCTGGAGGCGGCCGCCGGGGCCGGGCGCGACCGGGGCCCCGGCGAATGGGCCTTCCTGGGCGTCGGCGCGGTGGCGACGGTCGCGGTGGCGGTGCTGCTCATGTGGCTGGCGCGGCGCAAGCTCGAGGAGCAGGCGCGAGAGGCGCGGCGGGCGGAGCGGGTGCGCGCCCGGGCCGAGCCCGGCGGGCGCCCGGATCAGACGTCCTCCGCGGCCCCCGGGCGGGGGCTGGTCCGACAGGGCAGCGAAGTCGCGCAATATCCGGGCTAGCCGAGCGGCCAGGTCTGGTACAGGAGGCCCAGCAGGCCCCCGTAGACCAGGTGGCCCAGCAGGTTCGCCGCCGGCGTCAGGCGGCCCATGTGGGTGCCCGCCGGCCCCGGGTCCTCCTGGGCGCCCCGCTTGATCGCCGGGTGCACGCTGCCTGCGGTGGTGAGGACGACCAGCGCCAGCCCCGTGAGGAGGACCCCCCACACGAGCCCGCTCCACCAGGTGGCGGGCCAGCCGACCAGCGCCACACCGTAGGCCCAGGCGACCGCCAGCAGCACACCGTTGACGTGGTTGCCGATGAAGCCCACGACCCGGGCGAAGGTGCTCCCGCTGGGAGCGATCGCGCTGCCGAGGAGGTCGAGCAGGTCGAGGCGGGTCAGGCCAAGCGCGTTGCCGGCCACCCCCAGCAGCGTCATGAGGAAGGTCGCCACCAGGCCCCACACGAAGACGCCGGGCCAGCTGATCGCGCCCACGCCCTCGATGATGAGCCCGGCGATGGCGAGGGTGGCGGGGACGGCCACCGCGGCGGCCAGGGCGATCGGCGCCCAGGGGCTGCGGCGGCGGACCGGGGCACGCCCGGCCGCCTGCTCGACGCCGACGGGGGGACGGGACTGCGTCACCGAAGCCATGGCTCCTCCTGTGCGCGGGGGAGCCTTCGCTGCCGCGAACGGCGCGCCAGGCGGCGGGCCCCCTGCGCGACAGGAGTGGCTCAGCGGTAGCGGATCTTGGTCCCGGTCACCAGGCGGCGGAGCGCCTCGACGGCGCCCGAGGTCTCGGGGTGGCGCACGATCGCCCACCCCTCCCCCTCGTAGTGGGTGGAGCGGGGCTGGCCGACCTTCGGCAGGCTGGCTCGCACCACCGTGTCACCCAGGTCCCGCAGCGCCTCGTCGAGGCCTTCGACGGAGGCCACCACCCGGCCGTGGCCCTGGCCGCGCAGGAAGGCGCACCCGCAGGCCCACCGCCGCTCGGGGATGGCGAACCGCTCGTGGACCATGAGCTCGGCCCACTTGGCCCACAGGTCGACGCCGTGGGCGTAGCCGTTCATCATCATGATGTTCACGCCGGGCGGGCGGGCGGCTACCTCGGAGATGATCGGCTCGCCGCTCGCCTGCAGGAACCACTCCATGTGCGACAGGCCGGTGCCCATGCCGAGGGCGGCCAGGGCGCGGGTGTTGAGGGGCCGGAACGCCTCCGCGTGCGCGGACAGGTGCTCGCGGGGCAGCAGCACGCAGTACTGCATCCATGGGTTCTCGACGACCTGCAGGGGGCCCGGCAGGTAGTAGGTCGAGCTGCTCCACACCGGCTCGCCGTCGATGGTGACCGTCTCGAAGGTGTGCTCCTCGCCCGCCACGAACTGCTCGGCCTGGATCGGGCGCAGGCGCGTCGGCAGCAGGCGGTTGAGGGCCACGTACAGGTCCTCGTCGTCGGTGACCCGCAGGGTGTCCTTGGTGCCGAGCCCGGCGAGGGGCTTGAGCACCACGGGGTAGCCCACCTGCTCCACGAACCGGCGGGCGTCGTCGGCGTCGTCGATGCGGGCCTGCCGGGCGACGGGCAGCCCGGCCCGGCCGAGCACCTCCTTCATGCGGTTCTTGTCGCGGAAGTTGGTGGCCACCGCGGCGCCCATGCCGGGGATCCCCAGGGCGTCGCGGACCTCCGCCAGCGGCAGCTGCAGCTGCTCGAGGTAGCCGATCAGCCGGTCGAGGCGGCCCCACTGGCGCTGGAAGGCCCGCGCCGCCACCAGCAGCTGCTCGGCGTCGAGGGTGTTGGGGATGCGGAAGTGGCCGCTCAGGCGAGCGCGCAGATGCGGGGGGACCCGCTCCTCGGCCTCCTGGGAGACCACCCCCAGCTGGACGTCGTCCAGCGCGGCTAGCGCCTCGAGGCAGTGCACGATGCTCGCGCCGAAGTACGGCGCCACGAACACGACGTTGACCACGCAGCCCCCTGGCCGTATCGGCTGGACCGGAACGGCGGGAGCTTACCCAGGGCGCGCGCCGCCCGCCTCAGGAAAGGGAGCGGCCTCCGTCCCCGGCGCCGATAGCCTTGACGGCGGGGTCCCGTTATCGTTCCGGGCCCTTCGCCCCGGAGGCGTCGCGTGAACGTCCTGATCATTCAGCCGGGCTTCCCCGCCGAGATCCCCTACTTCGTGCGGGGGCTGGCCCAGAGCGGCGTCCGGGTCCTGGGCGTCGGCGACCAGCCGGCGGCCGCGCTCCCGGCGGTGGCGCGCGAGGGCCTGGCGGGGTACCTGCAGGTTCCCAACCTGTGGGACAGCCGGGCGGTGATCAGCGCGCTCCGCCGCTGGGACGTGCCGCTCAAGCTCCACCGGGTCGAGTGCCTGTGGGAGGCGGCCATGGAGCTGGCGGCGGACGTGCGCGTCGCCTTCCGCCTCCCGGGGCTCACGCCCGAGCAGACCCGGCTGTTCCGCGACAAGGACCTCATGCGGACCGTCCTCGACCGGGCCGGGGTCCGCAACCCCCGCCACCGGCGGGCGGCCACCGACCCCGAGGTGATCGAGGCCGCGGCGTACACCGGCTTCCCGCTGGTGATCAAGCCGGTGGCGGGCGCGGGCTCGGCCGACACCTACCGCGCGGACGACGCGGCGGAGCTGAGGGCGGTCCTGCCGCGGCTACGCCGGGTGCGCGAGGTGGTGGTGGAGGAGTTCGTCGAGGGGACCGAGTACACCTTCGACACGGTGTGCGCGGGCGGCCAGATCCTGTTCCACAACGTGGAGCTGTACCGCCCGGACATGTTGACGGCCCGCTCGGTGGAGGAGGTCAGTCCTCAGACGATCTCCCTGCGGGACCTCAGCGGCGAGCCGTTCGGGCGGGCGCGCGCCCTGGGGCAGGCGGTGATCGACGCCCTCGGCTATCGCACCGGGTTCACCCACATGGAGTGGTTCCACACCAAGGACGACGAGGTGGTGTTCGGCGAGATCGCCGCCCGGCCCCCGGGCGGGAACTCGGGCGAGCTCATGAACCGGACCTGCGACTTCGACGTGTACCGGGCCTGGGGCGAGGCGCTGGCGCAGGGTCGGATCAGCCAGCCGATCGAGCGGAGGTACAACGTCGCCATGGTGTTCAAGCGCGCCCGCGGGCGGGGGCGCATTAGGCGGATCGAGGGGCTGCAGCGGATCGAGCAGCGACTCGGCGGCAGCCTGCTCCGCCACGAGCTGCTGCCGGTCGGCGCGCCGCGCCGGAACTGGAAGCAGACCCTGCTGTCGGACGGGTTCGTGATGCTGCGCCACCCCGACCTCGGCACCACGCTGCGCCTGGCGGACGAGGTGGCCGACACGCTGCAGCTCTACGCGGGGTAGGAGGTGAAGGCGAGCCCCAACGCCCCCTGCCCCTGCGGGAGCGGGAACAAGCTCAAGCGCTGCTGCCGTCCCTTCCACCGCGGCGCCCCGGCGCCCACGCCCGAGGCGCTCATGCGCTCGCGCTACGCCGCCTACGCCCTGGGGGAGGTGGACTACATCCTCGCGACGACCGACCCCACCGGTCCGCAGTTCCGCGCGGACACCGTGGCCTGGGCGGCGGACGTGCGGTCCTTCAGTGCCGGGACGCGCTTCGAGGGTCTCGAGGTGCTGAGCGCGGAGACCCAGGGGGACCTCGGCTGGGTGAGCTTCCGGGCGCGCCTCAACCAGGCCGGTCGCGACGCCTCCTTCGGCGAGCGCAGCACCTTCGTGCGCGAGGGAGCGCGCTGGCTGTACCGCTGCGGCGAGCCGCTGCAGGGCTGAGTCAGAAGGTCCCCAGGCGCACCGACGCCGGCCGGACCGCCACCCCGTCCTGGGTGTAGCAGGGCACCACCACCGAGTGGATCTTGGTGGTCTTGGCGCGCGGCTGCGGGCCGCCCGGCTCCTTCTTGTAGCGGCCGGTGAGCGCCTCGGCGTCGGCGCCCTCGACCACGTCGGTGTCGATATGGATCTCGAACCGCTTGCTGAGGTAGGCGCCGGCGCCGCGGAACACCACGTCCTTGAACACCAGCTCGCCGAAGGCGTCCCGCAGGCTGCGGTCGGGGAGCTGGGCCAGGGCGTCCTCGACCCGGTGCACCTGGTCGATCAGGAACTTGACCAGGTCCCGCCGCGCCGTGTCTGGTGGGAGCACCGTCCCTCCGGCTCGGGCGGCCTCGGCCATCTGGGAGCGGACGGCCTCGACCCGCTTCTCCGTCCGCGTCAGCAGCTGGCGCTGCTCCTCGCTGAAGTGGGGCTCGGCCAGCCGCCCCAAGCCGTCGCGCCACACCCGCAGGCGATCGAGCAGGTCGAACAGGGCACGGTCGAAGGCGACCACCTCCTCGTCCTCGCTGGGGACCCCGCGGGTGATCTCCGCCCGCTGCAGGAGGCGGTCGCCCACCCGCACCAGCGGGCGCCGGACCTCGACGGGCGCCGCCCCCGGGCCGGCCGGCAGGAAGGCCCACGCGACGCGGAGGGCCTCCTTGCCCACCTCCTGCTGGGCGCGCTCGAGGGCCGGCAGGTCGGTCAGGTCGGCGAGGGGCTCGATCCGGAGGGCGCCCGCCCGGGTCAGCTGCCGGGCCAGGTAGGCGCTGGCGTGGTACAGGCGGCAGGTGGGGGCGTCGGCGTAGCTGGCGTCGATCAGCCCCGCCTCCCACAGGGCCGCAAAGGCCTTGAGCTCCACCCGGCGGCGGTCGGCCTCGGACGTGTTGAGCCCCACCCACTCCAGCAGGCCACGCAACCGGGCCACCACCGGGGACGGCACCAGCTTGCTGACCAACACCGGCTCCAGCGCCTCGGCGAGCTCGGTGTCGCCGCCGCCGCCCGAGCGCGCGCCGGCGCCCAGCGTGGCGTCGAGCCCCTCCCGGGCCACGGCCGTCTCGAGCAGCACCAGCGCGCTGCGCAGCTTCTCCGCCGGCGTCTCCATGCCGGGCAGCAGGCGCAGCCCTTCGTACACCTCGCTCAGGAGCTGACGGGCCTCACCCACCTCTGAGGCGACCTCCTCCCCCTCCTTGTCCACCCGCACCCGGCCCTTGGGGTCGCGGTCGGGGTGGATCCGCTTGTACGAGTCGCGCGCGGCCCGGCGCTCCGCCTCCAGCGTGTCGGCGTACACGTG